>VBKI01000091.1:17881-71023 GCA_005879535.1 Deltaproteobacteria bacterium
GCTCACGCTGCTGACGGATCTGTACCAACTGAGCATGGCGGCGGCGGCGTGGAAGGCCGGCGTGGAAGATCGGGAGACGGTATTCCACCTCCTGTTCCGCCGGCCTCCGTTCGCCTCCGGGTTCACCATCGCGGCGGGACTGGGCACGGCGCTCGAGTACATCCGCGAGCTGCGCTTCTCCGACGACGATCTGCGCTATCTGCGCGAGCTGCGCGCGGACTCGGGCGAGGCGATGTTCGAGCCGGCCATCCTCGAGCATCTGCGGGCGCTGGACTTCCGTGTCGACGTGGAGGCGGTCCCCGAGGGAACGGCCGTGTTCCCACAGGAGCCGCTGTTGCGTGTATCCGGTCCGGTGGTCCCCTGCATGCTGCTGGAGACGCCGCTCCTCGACCTGATCAACTTCCAGACGCTGATCGCCACGAAGGCGGCGCGCGTCTGCATCGCCGCACAGGGCGAGCCGGTGCTGGAGTTCGGGCTGCGCCGCGCCCAGGGAATCGACGGAGCGGTGAGCGCGGCCCGCGCCGCGTACATCGGCGGCTGCGCGGCGACGTCCGACGTGCTGGCGGGCAAGCTTCTCGGCATCCCGGTGCGGGGGACGCACGCCCACTCCTGGGTGATGCTGTTCGACTCCGAGCGGGAGGCCTTCGACGCGTACGCGCGGGCCATGCCCCACAACGTGGTGTTGCTCGTCGACACGTACGACACGCTGCAAGGCGTTCGCAACGCCATCGAAACCGGGAGATGGCTGCGCGCCCAGGGGCGCGAGCTCTCCGGCATCCGTCTCGACTCCGGGGATCTGGCCTGGCTGTCCATCGAGGCGCGGAAGCTGCTCGATGCGGCGGGGTTCACCCGCACCGTCATCCTCGCCTCCAACGAGCTGGACGAAAACGTGATCGCGAGCCTCAAGCAACAGGGTGCGCAGATCACCGCCTGGGGCGTCGGCACCCGGCTGGTAACGGGGGCCGATGACGCGGCCCTCGGGGGCGTCTACAAGCTCTCGGCCATGCGGGTGGACGGGGGTCCGTGGAAGGGAAGGATCAAGCTGTCCGACCAGAGCGCCAAGATCTCCGTCCCGGGGATCCTCCAGGTCAGGCGCTTCCGCGCCGGCGGCGAGTTCACAGGCGACCTCATCTACGACGTCGAGGACGGCGAGCCGTCGCGCACGCTCGTCGACATGCTCGACGCGACTCGTCGCAAGACCGTGCCCGAGGAAGCAACCCACGAGGAGCTGCTCGTACCCGCGGTGCGCGGAGGCAAGGTGACGTACGCATCTCCACCGCTCCATGAGGTCCGCGCGCGGACGCAGAGGCAGCTCGCGCAACTCCATGCGGGGATCAAGCGGTTCGTGAATCCGCACCAGTATCCGGTGGGCCTCGATCCGGCGCTGCACGATCGGCGCACCCGGATGATCCTCGAGGCGCGCCAGCCATGATCTTCTCCACGCGATCGTACGCCGAGCTCGGGGCGCGCGTCGCGGAGCTCGCCCGGCTTCCGATCGGAGCCGTGGAGACCAAGCTGTTCGCCGACGGCGAGCGGTACCTGCGCCTCGCCAGCGATCCCGCGGGCCGGGATGCCGCGGTGCTCGGCGGCACGGTGAGCGAAGCCGACGCGCTCGAGCTGTACGATCTGGCCTGCGGCGTGGTGGAGGCGGGAGCGCGCAGCTTGACGCTCGTGATTCCCTACTTCGGATATTCGACGATGGAGCGGCCGACCCAAGCGAACGAGATCGTCACCGCCAAGACGCGGGCGCGCCTCTTCTCCAGCATTCCGGTTCCTGGATCCGGCAGCCGGGTGCTGCTGCTCGATCTGCACACCGAAGGGATCCCCTTCTACTTCGAAGGAGCGCTGCGGCCGGTGCACCTTTCGGCGAGATCCGTGGCGCTGGCCGCGCTCCGCGGCCTTTCCGCGGAGATCGTCGCGTGCACGGATGCCGGGCGCGCGAAGTGGGTGGAGCGGTTCGCGAACGACCTCGGCCTGCCCGCGGCGTTCGTGTTCAAGCGCCGGCGCGAGGAAGGTATCGAGGTGACCGCGGTGTCCGCGCAGGTCTCGGGAAAGCGCGTCGTCATCTACGACGATCTGATCCGGAGCGGAGGGTCGCTCCTGGCTGCGGCGCGCGCGTACCGGGAGGCCGGCGCAGCCTCCATCGCCGCGGTGGCGACCCACGGCGTGCTGCCCGGGGATGCCCTGCAACGGATCCGCGGAAGCGGCCTGATCGAGAAGCTGGTGATCACGGATTCGCATCCGCGGGCCGCGGCGGTGCGAGGCGACTTCGTCGAGGTCGTCTCCGTCGCGCCGGTTCTGGCGGCCGCGCTCAGCGCTTGACCGCGCGCACCGCCGCCGCCAACGCGGCGGGGTCGGCGCGACCGACGAAGCTCTTGCTGAGCTTGCCATTCCCGTCGAAGACGAAGGTGGCCGGCAGCGTTCCGTCCCAGGTGGGCTCCCCGATGGCGCGAGCCACGGGATCGGGCTCGGGCGCGTCGAGCAGCACGGCGGGAAGCGAGAGCAGCTTGTACTCGCGGAGCATCCGCCGTGCCTGCGCGCGGTGGTCGGGACGGTCGATGCTGACGAGAAGAACGCCCACGCCCCGTCCCGGCAGCGCGAGCAGCTCGCGCCGTATCGACGGAAACTCGTCGCGGCAGGCCTCGCACCAGGTGGCCCAGAAGTGGAGCACGACCGGCCGCGCCGGTTTGCCCGCCACATCCGCGACGAGCTTCGATGCGTCGGAGGCCGGAAGCACGGGCAGCGTCGCGGCCGTCAACAGCGCTGCGAGCAGGGCGCGCATCAGTCCAGCTCGATTAGTTCGAAGCGGTCGCGCCGGGGACCTTCGTCGCGCTTCGTTCCCGCGCAGGCAACGAGGGTGGCGCGGCCCTGCCCGCAGAGACGGCAGAGGCCTTGCGGCGAAAAATCGTGCTCGCCGGGCTGCAGCATGCGCGTCGGCGGCGGCGCGGGCGGCGGGAGGCGGACCAGCAGCTCGTCGATCTTCCTGGCCACTTCGTCCTCGCGCGCCGCGATCTCCTCGCCGCGGGGGTCGGGCCGGCCGTCCAACGTCGTGTGCGCGCGCTCCTCGAAGAAGATCTCGACCAGCGCCACGGGCTGCTTCTGCCGCAGCAGCAGCGCAAACCGCCGGCGGCCGTCGTCGCGCAGCAAGCGCGGCCGGACCTCCGGGGCGACTCCCAGCTCGCGAAGCGCTGCCTCGCCTTCGCGCTCGCGGTCATCCTGCTCCCATTCCGCTGCGACGATCACGTGGAGCCGGCCGCCGAAGCGCTCCGCCAGCGGCGCGAACGGGCGCAGCTTGTCCTCGCTCGTGTACTTGTCGCGCAGCACGGCGAGAAGGGTGGGGCGATCCGTCAGCGCCAGCTGCAGCATCTGCCACAGCGACTTGCGCGCCCTCCGCGCGGCGAACCACGGGATGACCGTGTACACGCGGCAAGGATAACCCACGCTTGACCGCCCGCGCAGCGCGGGCCATGACTCGGCGGCTTGCACCTGACCATCCTGTCGCGCAAGCCCGGCATCTACACCACGCGCCGGCTCGCGCAGGCTGCGCGCTTGCGCGGCGCACGCGTCCGCGTGCTCGATCCGATGCGGGTCGAGGTACACCTCGGCGAGTCGCCGGGCGCGTACTACGGCCGCAAGCCGCTCGCGCGCACCGACGTGGTGGTGCCGCGGATCGCGCCCTCGGTCCAGGCCTATGGGCTCGCGGTGGTCAACCATTTCGAGATGATGGGGGTGCCGACGCTGAATCGCGCGGCGGGCATCGCCGCGAGCCGCAACAAGATGCGGGCGCTGCAGCTGCTGGCGGCGAGCGGGATTCCGGTGCCGCCCACGATGATGGCCGCCAACGCCAGCGAGCTGAAGGCGCTGGTTGAGCGCGTCGGCGGCCTGCCCGTTCTCATCAAGCTGCTGACCCCCAGCGAGCGCCCGCTGGTGATGGTCTGCGAGTCGCTGCAGTCGATGGAAGCGGCGTTGGAGGCGGTGCTCTCCATGGGGCACAACCTGGTGGTGCAGAGATACGTGCGCCGCAAGCGCGAGCGCGACCTGCGCGCACTGGTCGTGGGCGAGAAGGTGACCGCCTGGGTCGAGCGCAGGCCCAGGCCGGGGAGGCTGCTGCACACCCTCGCCCGCGGCGCGAAGCTGAAATCGGTGCGGGTGCCCGACGCCCTCGACGAGCTCGCCGTCAAGGCGGCCGGCGTGGTGGGCCTCGAAGTCGCCGCGGTGGACCTGCTGGAAGCCGCCGGCGGCCCGATGGTTTTCGACGTGAACTCGAGCCCCGGTCTGAAGGGGCTGGAGAAGGCCACCGGCAAGGACCTCGCCCTGCCGATCGTGGCCCGCGCCGAGGAGCTCGTAAAACGTTAGAATGATGCCCATGCTCGCTTTCGCGCTTGCCGGGTTGCTGGCCGCTGCTCCCGACGTCTCGGGGACCTACCGCATCGAGACGTCGAAGGCGCTCAAAGTGAAGAAGGGCGAGACCGCCCACGCGAAGGTGGAGGTGGTGCCGCGGTCGGACGCGCACGTCTCGCCGGAGGCGCCCATCTCGCTGGCCCTCACCTCCGGTCCCGCCGTCAAGCTGGAGAAGGAGAAGTTCGGGCGCCCGGAGGCGAAGGAGACGAAGGCCAAGGGCGTGGAATTCGACGTGCCGTTCACCGCCTCGGCGGCGGGGAAGGACGAGCTCAAGGGGACGCTCAGCTTCTTCATCTGCACCGAGAAGCTCTGCGAGAAGCAGAAACGCGAGATCGCCATGGCGGTCGAGGTGCAGTGAGCCGGTTCGTCTACGGCGTCAATCCGGTGCTCGAGGCGCTCAAGGCGCACCCCAGGGACGTCGTGCGGGTGATGCTGGAGCGCGGCAAGGAAGGGCGGAGGTCGCAGGGGGCTGACCGCGTGGCCGAGGCGGCGGCGAAGGCTGGAGTCCGCGTCGAGGACGTCCCCCAGGGAGACCTCGCGCACCGCTCGCGCTCCGGCGTGCACCAGGGCGTCGGCGCCGAGCTGGCGGAGTTCCGTTACGCGGAGCTCGAGGACATCCTCGCGCGCGCTTCCGGCTCCGCGCTCCTGCTCCTCCTCGACGGCGTGACCGACCCGCAGAACCTCGGAGCGCTGATCCGCAGCGCGCATGCCTTCGGCGCCAACGGCGTGGTGGTGCCCAAGGATCGCGCCGCTGGCGTCACGCCCGCGTCGTTCAAGGCCGCCGCGGGCGCCCTGGAACACTGTCCCTTGGCGCGAGTGACGAACCTCGCCCGGGCGCTGGAGCAGTTGAAGGAGCAGGGCATCTGGACCGTCGCGCTCGCCGCGGAAGGCGACAAGGAGCTCGGCGAAGTGGACCTGACCGTGCCCACGGCGCTGGTGCTCGGCAGCGAAGGGTCCGGCGTGCGGCCGCTGGTGCGGAAGACCTGCGATCACCTGGCGCGTATCCCGATCGCGGGACAGGTTGGCTCGCTCAACGTGGCCGCGGCGGGGGCGGTGGCGCTTTACGAGGTCGCGCGGCAGCGCGCCGCTAGAAAGTGAACGCGGCCACGAGCCGCAGGCTTCGCTTCTCCGCGGGATGGAAATGGATGTCCGCCCGCGGCCGAAGAAGGACTGGGGCCAGAATTCCGGCGGCGGGCTCGTTGCGCAGCCGCGAAGTGTAGAAGTAGGCGATGTCGTCCACCTGGGCATCGAAGAGGTTGAAGACATCCAGCGTGAGCCTCGCCCATCCCGTGAGCTTGAAGCTCGTCTGGGCATTGAAGACGGTGGACGCCATCGACCGCTCGCTGTCGTCCTCGATCAGCGGCCGCGGCCCGAAGTACCGCATGTACAAGCTGGCCCTCCACGGCCCCAGCTCGTGCAAGGTGACGCCGGCGGACGCGGCCCATTCGATCGAGCCCGGGATGCGATCTCCGGTCACCGCGGGATTCGGATCCGGCGAAGTAAACCGCGCGTGCGACCAGGCGAGGACGAGGTCCCAGACCAGCCACCGCACCGGGTGCCACTGCGTGTTCCACTCGATCCCGTAGCGTCGCGACGCGCGCGAAGGCTCGGTCGTGCCGGCGTCGCCCGTGAACAGCAACTCGGAGTCGATGTCGAGGCGCCACAGCGCGAGCGAGGACTGCATGTCCGGAATGATCTCGGTACGGACGCCCAGCTCGCCCCCGCGGGTCGGCACCAGCGGCGTCACCTTCGAGACCGGCTCGCCGGACTTCGGATCCACGGTGGTGATCACGCCGCGGGCGTCGTTGGAATGGAACCCGAACCCGAAGTTGGCGAAGAATTCGGTCTTCGCCCAGGGGGAAAGGATCGCCGAGAGCTTCGGGGAAAGGCGGCCGGCGTCGTCGTTTCCGGAGTTCAGCGGATTGTCGCTCTGGACGTCGAAGAAATAGTGGTCGTAACGCAGGCCAGCGAGGAAACGCAGCCACCGCGTCGGCGTCAGCTCGGCTTCGGCGAAGAGGCTCCCGCTCGTCTCGCGCACCGCGTCCTGGCGCACGGTGCCCAGGCGCTGCTGGGCTGCGGTGTCGTAGAGGCCGATGGTGTCGATCCGATCGTGCCGCGCTTCCCAGCCGACGGTGGCGTGCAAGGAAATCGAGTCCGCCGAAGCGTTCCACGCGTACCGTCCCGATGTGCCGAAGATCCAGCGATTGTCCGCCTGCTCGATCTGGTCTCCGTTCACCGGGTCGTCGAGAAAGTAGGTGAAGTTGGAGAACAGGTTCAGGCGGTACTTCACGGCATACACGTTGGCTTGCAGCAGGCCGGCGCCGAGCCCCTGCTGGTAGTCGCCGGAGAGGCTGAAGCGATGGCTCTTTCCGCCGGTCGTGGGATCGATGGCGCCGAAGCGATCGATCTGTCCCGTCTCCACGGCGCGCAACGGGATCTGGTCGGTCGAATCCCAAAGGCCGTAGTAGCCCATCGCTGTCACGCCCCAGGTCGCGTCCTGCGACGAGCGCGTATAGCGAAGCACGGCGTTCACGCGGCGGTAGTCGTCGGCGTGGTCCCACGGACCGTCGTTGTGGAACACCTCGAGCCCATAGAGGAGATTCCCGCCTCCCACCTGCGGTGATCCGGCGAGGAGGGCACGGCCGTAGAGAAAGCTGCCGCCGGTCAGCTCCATGAGGTTGTGCGGCAGCGACGCGGCGTAATGGATGTCCGCTGCGCCAGCGGAGGCGAAGTCGCCCTTCGACGCGAAGTAAGGCCCCTTGAAGTAGTCGACGCGCTGGATGAGCTCGGGGATGAGGAAGTTCAGGTCGGTGTAGCCCTGGCCATGCGCGTGGGTTCTGAGATTCACGGGCATGCCGTCCAGCGTGGTGAGAAAGTCCGTGCCGTGGTCAAGGTTGAACCCGCGCAGGAAGTACTGGTTCGCCTTCCCGGCGCCGCTGTGCTGGGTGATGATGAGGCCCGGCACCAACTCCAGCACCTCTCCGGGTCTGAGGATGGGCCGGTCCTCCACGAGCTGGCGCGTGATCCTCCCCGCGCTGGCGGCGTCGGAGGAGCCGACGGCATTCTCGTAATGTCCGGTGACCTGGATCTCCTCGGTGTAGTGCGTGTGATCGGAAGCCGGCGAAGCGGCATCCTCCGCACGGACCACCGCGGGTAGGACGAGCACGAGCAGGAGCGCGCAGCGGCACGAGGCCGAGCGCGCCCGCGAGGCGGGTTGCATGGATCGTCTCCGTATTGTCGGACGACTGCGGACGATCGGCCGGACAGCTCAGGAGCCGGCCGGCGGACCCTGCGACCATTCCGGGACGAGGTAGGGAAGCGCATTGCAGAGCTGCCCGACGAACGCGACGGGCGCGGCGTGCTCCGGCGCAATCGCCGGCAGGTCGATGAGCCGTGGCGCCGCGTGCAGCGCGATGCCCAGGTGCGCCGGGGCGCCCGAACCGTGCGGACCCGGGCTCGAGGGTCCGTGCGAGTGGCCATGCCCGTCCTGCTGTCGCGGCGCGCGCGGTTGCGACTCGTGCACATGCTCGAGGGCAAACGCGAGCTGGTCCAGCGGGTCGGTCGAGCCCGCCTTCCAGGATTCCGCGAGCGCCGCGGCCTCGGCTTCCTCCTCGAGCTCCTCGCGGAGGTGTTCCTCGGCATGGAGCAGCGGCGCAACGACCAACCCCAGCAATCCGGCCGCGGCGAGGAACACCGCCCGACCGGATCTGGCGGCAGCGATCTTCCGGTACTGCGTGGTCGGCTGGAGCGACATCGAGGCCCGTTCAGGATGACCTGGCGCTGACGTACCCCCGCCGAGGGTCCGATCGCAAGCTCGCCAGTCGCGAATCGCGAGACATCGTGCGACATGCCGGCGGTCGAGGCGTATGCTCATGGAATGCAGGCGGTGCGCGCACCGGCCGTCGCCGGCAGCTTCTATCCCGCCGACCCGTCGCAACTCCGCGAGACGGTGGCGCGCTTGCTCGCGGGTGCGCAATACGGGTCCCCGCCGAAGGCGCTCATCGCGCCTCACGCCGGCTACGTCTATTCGGGCCCCGTCGCGGCTTCCGCATTCCGCCGCATCGAGGATGCGCCGGTTTCGCGTATCGTGCTGCTCGGCCCGTCGCACTTCGCGCCGCTGCGCGGCCTGGCGCTCCCTGGCGCGGCCGCGATGCGCACGCCGCTCGGTGACGTTCCGGTGGAGGAGGCGCGTCTTCCGCAGGATCCGCGCGCGCACGCCGAAGAGCACTCGCTGGAAGTCGAGCTGCCGTTCCTGCAGGTCGCATTGTGCTCGTTCGCGCTCGTACCGCTGGCGGTCGGCGACGCCACGCCCGACGAGGTCGCCTCGGTGATCGAGCAGCTCTGGGGCGGCGCGGAAACGCTGATCGTCGTCAGCTCCGATCTTTCCCACTACCAGCCCTACGCCGACGCGCAGCGCGCCGACGCGGCGACCGCGAAGGAGATTCTCGCGCTCGGCCGGCTGACGCCGGACGACGCCTGTGGCGCAGTGCCGGTCAACGGGCTCCTGCTCGCAGCGAAGCGCCGCGGCCTGCGTGCGGATCTGATCGATCTGCGGAACTCCGGAGACACCGCCGGTGACAAGAAGCGGGTCGTCGGCTACGGCGCTTTCGCCTTCTACGAGCGATGAACGTCGAAGGCCGCTATTTCCACGCTCTTCCCGACGGCCGCGTCCAGTGCGACGTCTGCCCTCGTTACTGCGCCCTCCACGAGGGACAACGCGGGTTCTGCTTCGTGCGCGCCCGCGAGAGCGACACCATCGTGCTGACCACCTGGGGGCGCTCGAGCGGATTCTGCGTCGATCCGATCGAGAAGAAGCCCCTCAACCACTTCCTGCCGGGGACCAGCGTGCTCTCGTTCGGCACCGCGGGATGCAATCTCGGCTGCCGCTTCTGCCAGAACTGGGACATGTCCAAATCGCGCGAGATGGACGTGCTGGCGGACGCCGCGTCGCCAGAGCAGATCGCACGCAGGGCGGCGGAGCTCGGCTGCCGCAGCGTCGCCTTCACGTACAACGACCCGACCATCTTCCTCGAGTACGCGGTCGACGTCGCGCGGGCTTGTCACGAGCGCGGGATCAAGACCGTGGCGGTTACCGCCGGCTACATCTGCGAGGCGCCGCGCCGCGAGCTCTATCGGCACATGGACGCCGCCAACGTCGACCTCAAGGCCTTCACGCAGGACTTCTACCGGCGAATCTGCTTCGGCAACCTCGATCCCGTGCTCGAGACGCTGAAGTACCTCCGGCATGACACGGACGTCTGGTTCGAGATCACTACGCTCTTGATCCCGGGAGAGAACGACTCCGATCCCGAGATCGACGCGCTCACCCGATGGATCTTCCGCGAGCTTGGGCCGGACGTCCCGCTCCACTTCACGGCGTTCCATCCGGACTTCAAGATGCTGGATCGGCCGCCGACGCCGCCTGCGACGCTGACGCGCGCTCGCGAGATCGGCCTGCGCAACGGGCTGCACTATGTCTATACGGGCAACGTCCACGACGAGGCCGGCGGCACCACGACCTGTCCTGCCTGCCGCACTGCCCTGATCGGACGCGACTGGTACCGGCTGACGCGCTGGGGCCTTGTGGACGGCCGTTGTCCGGGCTGTCGGGCGACCGTTCCCGGGGTGTTCGAGCGGCGCCCCGGTCGCTGGGGCCCCCGCCGCCTGCCGGTCTGGATGGGCGCCTGATCGCCGACGGTCGCTAGCTTGACAAGGCGCATAAGATCCCCTACAAGGCGTCTCCCTGCGCGGGACAGGTGTCTCTTTTTGCCTGAACAGCACAGGAAAATCGAGCGGTTAGGCTGGCGTAGCTCAGCCGGCAGAGCACCCGCCTTGTAAGCGGAAGGTCGCGGGTTCGACTCCCGCCGCCAGCTCCAGCCGGCGGAGCCGTCCGGACGGGGATTTAGGACGGGAGGCAGAACGTTCAAGGAGGGATGCCCGAGCGGCCAAAGGGAGCAGACTGTAAATCTGCCGGCTTACGCCTTCGAAGGTTCGAATCCTTCTCCCTCCACCAGTGACAGGAGATGAACCGCGGGAATAGCTCAGCTGGTAGAGCGTCAGCCTTCCAAGCTGAATGTCACGGGTTCGAATCCCGTTTCCCGCTCCAAGCAACGAAAGGGACCGCCCACATAGCTCAGTCGGCAGAGCACTTCCTTGGTAAGGAAGAGGTCACCAGTTCAATTCTGGTTGTGGGCTCCAGATCAGGAGCAGAGAAAAGATGAACCGAACCATCATCACGCTCGAGTGCCCGGTGTGCAAGGAGCGGAACTACACCACCACCAAGAACAAGCGGACCATGACCGACAAGCTGGTCCTACCGAAGTTCTGCCCGCGTTGCCGCAAACACACCGAGCACAAGGAGACGAAGTAGGCCATAGGCCAGTAGCTCCAATGGTAGAGCGGCGGTCTCCAAAACCGCATGTTCCAGGTTCGAGTCCTGGCTGGCCTGCCAATCGCTTCGGTTGACCCATGACGAACACGCGCCTCGTCGCCATCGGATACGTGGTGCTCGCCATCGCAGCGGGCCTGTTCCTCGAGCACGTGCTGCTCGTGGTCTTCGGCGCCTTCGCGCCAACGCAGCCTCTCACGCGGCCTCTCGTCGGCGAGTGGACCTGGAGCACGGTCATCGGGCTCGGCAGCTGCGCCGCTACCGCCCTCTACCTGTGGACGAACCGCAAGACCCACGACGTGTCGCTGGAGATCGCCGGCGAGCTGCGCAAGGTGAGCTGGCCGGGCTTCCCCGAGACGCGCGCCGCCACCATCGCCGTCATCGTCGCTTCGATCATCGCCGCCGTGCTGCTGGGCCTCTTCGACGTGTTCTGGCAGTTCCTGACGGACAAGATCCAGAACCCGAGCATCTAGAAAGAATGCCCATGGCCGCCGAACAGAAGAAGATCGACAAGAAGTGGTACGTGGTCCACACGTACTCGGGCTTCGAGAACAAGGCGAAGAAGTCGCTCGAGGAGAAGATCAAGCAGAACGAGCTCGACGAGTACTTCGGCGACATCCTCATCCCGATGGAGAACGTGGTCGAGATGGTGAAGGGCGAGAAGCGCGCCAGCAAGCGCAAGTTCTTCCCGGGCTACATCCTGGTGCAGATGGAGCTGAACGACCGCACCTGGCACCTGGTGAAGAACACGCCCAAGATCACCGGCTTCGTCGGCAACGCCACGAAGCCGCCGGCGGTGAGCGAGCACGAGATCGCGCGGCTGACCACGCAGCTCTCGGAAGGCGCGCTGAAGCCGAAGCCGAAGGTGGAGTTCGAAGAGGGCGACAACGTCCGGGTGGTCGACGGGCCGTTCTCGAATTTCAACGGCACCGTCGAGGAAGTGAACCCGGACAAGGGCCGCGTGCGCGTGCTGGTCTCCATCTTCGGCCGCGCCACGCCGGTCGAGCTGGATTTCATGCAGGTGGAGAAGACCTGATCAAGTGGGAGGCTGATCACAGCCGCTTGGACCACGGAGGAGCAGTTCGATGGCGAAGAAGGTCACAGGAATGGTGAAGCTGCAGCTTCCCGCCGGGAAGGCGAACCCGTCGCCTCCGGTGGGTCCTGCGCTCGGGCAGCACGGCGTCAACATCATGGGGTTCTGCAAGGAGTTCAACGCGGCGACCCAGGCGCAGGCCAAGGAAGGCCTGATCGTGCCGGTGCTGATCACGATCTACTCGGATCGCTCGTTCACCTTCGTGGTGAAGACGCCGCCGGCTGCCATCCTCATCAAGAAGGCGCTGGGGCTGCACACCGAGAAGAAGAAGGGCAGCGGCGCGCACAAGCCCGGCAAGGAGAAGGTGGGGACGCTCAAGCGCAAGCAGCTGGAGCAGATCGCGAAGACGAAGATGCCGGACATGACCGCCGGCTCCCTCGAAGCTGCCATGAACTCCATCGCCGGCACCGCCCGTTCCATGGGCGTGGACGTGGAGGGCTAGCCATGCCGAAGCACGGGAAGAAGTACCGGGACGCGGCGAAGCTGGTCGACGTCAACAAGCGCTACTCGGTGGACGAGGCGGTGGGTCTCGTGCAGAAGGCCGCCGCGCTGACCAAGAGGAAGTTCGACGAGACCGTCGACGTGGCCATCAGGCTGGGCGTCGATCCGAAGCACGCCGATCAGATGGTGCGTGGCGCCGTCGTCCTTCCGCACGGCATCGGCAAGACCGTGCGCGTGGCAGTGTTCGCCAAGGGCGACAAGGCGCGCGAGGCGACAGAGGCGGGTGCGGACGTGGTCGGCGCCGAGGACCTCGCCGCCAAGGTGCAGGAAGGCTGGATGGACTTCGACGTGGCCGTCGCCACCCCGGACATGATGGGCGTCGTCGGCCGCCTCGGTAAGGTGCTCGGTCCGCGCGGGCTGATGCCCAACCCCAAGGTCGGAACCGTCACCGCGGACGTTGCCCGCGCGGTACGCGAGTCGAAGGCCGGGAAAGTGGAGTTCCGGGTGGAGAAGGCCGGCATCGTCCACGTCCCGGTGGGCAAGGCGTCGTTCGACTCCAAGCGGCTCCAGGACAACGTGAACGCGATCCTCGACACCATCATCCGGGCGAAGCCGGCGACGGCGAAGGGCGTCTACCTCAAGGGCGTAACCATCAGCACCACGATGGGTCCTGGAATCAAACTCGACGCGCAGGCGATTGCCAGCGCCCACAAGTAATTCGGGCTCCAAGCAAGACCTGGTCACAGACAGCAGGCGGGGTGCGATCCCTTAAAGCAATGCCTGCCGAGACCGAGCTGGGCCAGGGGTTCCGGAGTTCGGAACCGAATCGGCGCACGAGAGGAGGTGGAAGACAACATGCAGCGCAACGAGAAACAGGAACTGGTCGGCGCTCTCAGAGAGAAGATGACCAAGGCCGCCATCGCCATCGCGGTGGGGTACAAAAACATCGACGCCGCCGCCACCGTGAAGCTCCGGAAGACCTTCCGGGACAGCAAGGTGGACTACAAGGTCGTCAAGAACACCCTGGCACGGCTCGCCGCGAAGGGCACGCCCCTGGAGAAGTTCACCGAGGGGTTGGAGGGGCCCAACGCGATCATCCTCGGGTACGACGACGTGGTGGCGCCCGCCAAGGTGCTCCGCGACGTTCTCAAGGAGCAGGGCGAGAAGATGACCGTCAAGGCCGGCGTGGTCCAGGGCAACCTGGTCGACGCGAAGGGTCTTGCCGCGCTGGCGAACATGCCCGGCTTGCCGGAGCTTCGCGGGATGCTGGCGGCCATGATCGCCGGTCCTGCCACGAAGCTCGTCCGACTGCTCAACACGCCGGGCGGTCAAATCGCTCGCGTGCTCAAAGCGAAATCCGAGAAAGCGGCCTAGCGGCCGAGAGGCAGTGCCCAGAGGAAGCGTACGGTTTACAACATTTTGCTGCGCTGCAAAGGCCGCGCCGTTAGAAGGACGGGACTTTCATGGCTGACCTGAACACGATTGCCGACCAGTTGTCGTCGCTCACCGTCATGCAGGCGGCTGAGCTGGTGAAGATGCTCGAGGAGAAGTGGGGCGTTTCCGCCGCCGCCCCCGTCGCCGTGGCCGCGGGCCCGGCAGCGGGTGCCGCCGGAGGCGCCGCGGCGAAGCCGGCCGAGGAGAAGACAGAGTTCACCCTCGTGCTGCAGGCCGCAGGCGAAAAGAAGATCAACGTCATCAAGGAGGTCCGGACCATCACCGGCCTCGGCCTGAAGGAGGCCAAGGACCTCGTCGAAGGCGCCCCCAAGACCGTGAAGGAGGGGCTCTCGAAGGAGGACGTAAACAAGTTCGCCGACATGCTCAAGGCGGCGGGTGCCACGGTCGAGATCAAGTAGACCGGCACCTTTCGAATCAGACCGGCTCGGCGCGGATCGAAGAGGTCCGCGCCGCTGCCGGAGTTTTCGCTTCGTAGAAGTCTTCGTCTTCCGGGATGTCTGACTCAGTCCGAGGAGCGCTCGCTCAAATGGCGACCACGATCCAGAACAACTTCCGCATTCGCAAGAACTTCGCAAAGATCCAGAAGATCATCGACATCCCGAACCTGATCGACATCCAGAAGCACAGCTACGACAAGTTCCTCCAGTTCGACAAAGCGCCCGAGCAGCGCGAGGACACCGGGCTGCAGGGTGTCTTCAAGTCGGTCTTCCCCATCAAGGACTTCAACGAGACCAGCTCGCTGGAGTTCGTCAGCTATCACCTGGAGAAGCCGAAGTACGACGTCGACGAGTGCCACCAGCGCGGGATGACGTTCTCGGCGCCCATCAAGGTAGTCGTCCGCCTGGTGGTCTGGGACAAGGACCCGGACACCGGCGCGCAGTCGATCCGGGACGTGAAGGAGCAGGAGGTCTACTTCGGCGAAATCCCGCTGATGACGGAGAACGGCACCTTCATCATCAACGGGACGGAGCGCGTGGTGGTCTCGCAGCTCCACCGCTCGCCGGGAGCCTTCTTCGATCACGACAAGGGCAAGAGCCACAGCTCGGGCAAGCTGCTGTACAACGCGCGCATCATCCCGTACCGCGGGTCGTGGATCGACTTCGAGTTCGACCACAAGGACATCCTCTACGTGCGCATCGACCGGCGCCGCAAGCTGCCGGCGACGGTGCTCCTGCGCGCACTCGGCGCCGTTCCCGACACGGCGAAGAAGAAGCCGCTCGACTTCAAGGGGACGCCGGAGGAGATCCTCAACTACTTCTACGCCACCGAGACCATCACCATCGGCGAGAAGGGCAAGTACGAGAAGTCGGTGGAGCTGGAGCTGCTCCCCGGCCAGCGCGCGACCCGCGACATCAAGCACCCGAAGACGGGTGAGGTGATCGTCAAGAAGAACCGCAAGTTCACCCGCGCGGCGATCAAGAAGCTGGAGCAGGCGAAGATCCGCACGCTCCCGCTCGACGTCGAGGAGCTGATCACCAAGATCAGCGCGCACGACGTGGTCGACGAGAACACCGGCGAAGTGCTGCTGGAGGTCAACGAGGAGGTCACCGAGGACAAGGTCGAGGCCCTGCGCGAGCGCGGCATCAACGACTTCAAGGTGCTCTTCATCGACAACCTGAACGTCGGGCCCTTCCTGCGCGACACGCTGAACGCGGACAAGATCTCCTCGCCGGAAGAGGCGATCATGGAGATCTACCGCCGCCTGCGTCCGGGCGATCCTCCGACGCTGGAGACGGCGACCAACCTCTTCATCAACCTGTTCTTCAACCCCGAGCGCTACGACCTCAGCAAGGTCGGACGGCTGAAGCTGAATTACAAATTTGGCGTCGACGAGCCGCTGGAACAGGCCGTCGTCACCAAGAAAGATATTCTGGAGGTCGTCCGCTACCTGATCGATCTGAAGAACGGCAAGGGCAACATCGACGACATCGACCATCTCGGCAACCGCCGCGTTCGCGCGGTGGGCGAGCTGCTCGAGAACCAGTACCGCATCGGGCTCGTGCGCATGGAGCGGGCGATCAAGGAGCGCATGTCGCTCCAGGAGATCGAGACGCTGATGCCGCACGACCTGATCAACGCGAAACCGGTGACGGCGGTGATCAAGGAGTTCTTCGGGTCCAGCCAGCTCTCGCAGTTCATGGACCAGACGAACCCGCTCAGCGAGGTCACGCACAAGCGGCGGCTCTCGGCGCTGGGACCCGGTGGCCTGACGCGCGAGCGCGCCGGCTTCGAGGTGCGCGACGTGCACCCGACGCACTACGGCCGCATCTGCCCGATCGAGACGCCGGAAGGCCCGAACATCGGCCTGATCGCCTCGTTGAGCACCTTCGCGCGCGTGAACGAGTACGGCTTCGTCGAGACCCCGTACCGGCAGGTGGTCGAGGGCAAGGTCACCGACGAGGTGAAGTTCTACTCGGCGCTGGAGGAGGAGAAGCACGTCATCGCCCAGGCGAACGCGGCCTTCGACAAGAAGGGCCACTTCATGACGCCGCTCGTTTCCTGCCGAAAGGCGGGCGAGTTCCCCCAGGCGCGGCCCGAGGACATCAGCCTGATGGACGTGTCGCCGAACCAGCTGGTGTCGGTGGCGGCCTCGCTGATTCCCTTCCTGGAGAACGACGACGCGAACCGCGCGCTGATGGGCTCCAACATGCAGCGCCAGGCGGTGCCGCTCTTGCGCACGCAGGCGCCGCTGGTGGGCACCGGCATCGAAGGCACGGTGGCGCGCGACTCCGGCGTCTGCACGGTCTGCCGGCGCGATGGCGTGGTCGATCAGGTGGACGCGAGCCGCATCGTCGTCCGCGCGGACACCAAGGAGTCCTCGCTGGACGTGGCCAGCGAGGTCGACATCTACAGCCTGATCAAGTACCAGCGCTCGAACCAGAACACCTGCATCAACCAGAAGCCCATCGTGAAGGCGGGCGACCGGGTGAAGAAGGGCGACGTGATCGCCGACGGCCCGGCCACCGAGACCGGGGAACTGGCGCTGGGCCAGAACGTGATCGTCGCCTTCATGCCCTGGCAGGGGTACAACTTCGAGGACTCCATCCTCGTCTCCGAGCGGATCCTCCGCGACGACGTCTTCACCTCGATCCACATCGAGGAGTTCGAGTGCATCGCGCGGGACACCAAGCTGGGCAAGGAGGAGATCACCCGCGACATCCCCAACGTCGGTGAGGAAGCGCTCAAGGACCTCGACGACTCCGGCATCATCCGCATCGGCGCCGAAGTCGGTCCGGGAAGCATCCTGGTGGGCAAGATCACGCCCAAGGGCGAGACGCAGCTCTCTCCGGAAGAGAAGCTGCTCCGCGCGATCTTCGGCGAGAAGGCCGGCGACGTGCGCGACAGCTCGCTCCGCGTTCCTCCGGGCGTGACCGGCACGGTGATCAACGCCAAGGTCTTCAGCCGCAAGGGCGTCGACAAGGACGAGCGGGCCAAGGACATCGAGAACCAGGAAGAGGCGAAGCTCCTCAAGGACCAGAACGACGAGATCAAGATCCTCAAGGACTCGTCCTACAAGCGGATCAAGCGGCTGCTGCACGGCAAGCAGACCACCGCGAAGCTGGTCGACGACAAGGGACACGTGCTGCTCAACAAGGGCCAGGACGTGACCGAGGTGCTGCTCGACGAGATCCCGGAGAAGTACTGGCCGGAGATCGCCGTCGGCGGCGCCGAGGAGAAGGTCGCCAAGATCCTGGAGAACTTCAACGAGCAGAAGGAGCTCGTGAAGCTCGTCTTCGGGGAGAAGATCAGCCGGCTGAAGAAGGGCGACGAGCTGCCGCCCGGCGTGATCAAGATGGTCAAGGTGTACGTGGCCATCAAGCGCAAGCTGGCGGTGGGCGACAAGATGGCCGGACGCCACGGGAACAAGGGCGTGGTCTCCCGCGTGCTCGCGGCCGAGGACATGCCGTACCTCGAGGACGGTCGCCCCGTGGACCTGGTGCTCAACCCGCTCGGCGTGCCGAGCCGCATGAACATCGGGCAGATCCTCGAGACGCACCTCGGCTGGGCCGCGCGTGGCCTCGGCGAGCAGATCCAGCGGATGATCGACGAGAAGTGGAGCGCCGACGCCGTCCGCAAAGATCTAAAAAAGATCTACGACACCAAGGAGCTGCAGGAGCTGATCGACGGCCTTCCCGAGAAAGAGCTGATGAAGCTCGCCCAGAAGCTGATCCGGGGCGTGCACTTCGCCAGCCCGGTGTTCGACGGCGCCCGGGAGACGGAGATCCTCTCGCAGCTCGAGCACGCCGGCCTGCCGAAGACGGGCCAGATGATCCTCTTCGACGGGCGCACCGGCGAGGCGTTCGATCAGGACGTCACGGTGGGCATCATGTACATGCTCAAGCTGCACCACCTCGTCGACGAGAAGATCCACGCCCGCAGCATCGGGCCGTACTCCCTCGTCACGCAGCAGCCGCTGGGCGGCAAGGCGCAGTTCGGCGGCCAGCGCCTGGGAGAGATGGAAGTCTGGGCGATGGAAGCCTACGGCGCGGCCTACTCGCTGCAGGAGTTCCTCACCGTCAAGTCGGACGACGTGGTCGGCCGCACCCGGATGTACGAGAGCATCGTCAAGGGCGAGTACTCGCTCGAGTCGGGGCTGCCGGAGTCGTTCAACGTCTTGATCAAGGAGCTCCAGTCGCTCGGTCTGGACGTCGAGCTGATGGAGAACGCTCCCGCCGTGGTGGCGGCTGAGCCCAAGAAGCCCGGAACTGCGGCAGCCTGAGAACGCGGACCTTTCGAGATTCGGAGAGAAAAAACGTGAAGGACATTTTCAATTTCTTCGAGAAGCCCAAGGATCCGCTCTCCTTCAACGCCATCCGCATCTCGCTGGCGTCGCCGGAGAAGATCCGCCAGTGGTCGCACGGCGAGGTGAAGAAGCCGGAGACCATCAACTACCGCACCTTCAAGCCGGAGCGGGACGGGCTCTTCTGCGCCAAGATCTTCGGGCCGGTGAAGGACTACGAGTGCAATTGCGGCAAGTACAAGCGCATGAAGCACCGCGGCGTGGTCTGCGAGAAGTGCGGCGTCGAGGTCATCCAGTCCAAGGTGCGGCGTGAGCGGCTCGGCCACATCAACCTGGCCACGCCGGTCGCGCACATCTGGTTTTTGAAGTCGCTGCCTTCGCGGATCGGCAACCTGCTCGACATCACGCTCAAGGACCTGGAGAAGGTCCTCTACTGCGAGAGCTACGTGGTGGTGGACCCGAAGGACTCGCCCTTCGTGCGCGGCGAGCTCCTCTCCGAGGACAAGTACCACAAGGCGCTGGAAGAGCTGGGCGAGGACGCCTTCTCCGCCGGGATGGGCGGCGAGGCCGTGGTGCAGCTGCTCAAGCAGATCGACATCAACCAGCTCGCCGACCAGCTCCGCAAGGAAATGAAGGAGGCGACCAGCGACGCCAAGCGCAAGAAGCTCGCGAAGCGGCTGAAGGTGGTCGACTCCTTCTTGGAATCCGGGAACCGACCCGAGTGGATGATGCTGGACGTGATCCCGGTGATCCCGCCGGATCTCCGCCCGCTGGTGCCGCTCGACGGCGGCCGCTTCGCGACCTCCGACCTCAACGACTTGTACCGGCGCGTGATCAACCGCAACAACCGCCTGAAGCGCCTGCAGGAGCTCAACGCTCCGGACATCATCATCCGGAACGAGAAGCGCATGCTGCAGGAGGCGGTCGACGCGCTGTTCGACAACGGCCGGCGCGGCAAGACCATCACCGGCCCCAACAAGCGGCCGCTGAAGTCTTTGAGCGACATGCTGAAGGGGAAGCAGGGGCGCTTCCGCCAGAACCTGCTCGGCAAGCGCGTCGACTACTCCGGCCGCAGCGTGATCGTGGTCGGACCCGAGCTGAAGCTGCACCAGTGCGGCCTGCCGAAGATCATGGCGCTCGAGCTGTTCAAGCCGTTCATCTACAACAAGCTCGAGGAGCGCGGGCACGTCACCACCATCAAGAGCGCGAAGAAGATGGTGGAGAAGGAGCGCCCGGAGGTCTGGGACATCCTCGAGGAAGTGATCCGCGAGCACCCGGTGCTCCTGAACCGCGCGCCGACGCTGCACCGCCTCGGCATCCAGGCCTTCGAGCCGGTGCTGATCGAGGGCAAGGCCATCCAGCTCCATCCGCTGGTGTGCTCCGCCTTCAACGCGGACTTCGACGGCGACCAGATGGCGGTGCACGTGCCGCTCTCCATCGAGGCGCAGGTGGAAGCGCGCGTGCTGATGATGAGCACCAACAACATTCTCAGCCCCGCGCACGGCAAGCCGATCATCGTCCCCACGCAGGACATCGTGCTCGGCCTCTACTACCTGACCCGCGAGCGGGTGCTGGCGCACGGTGAAGGGCGCGTGTTCGCCTCGCCGGCCGAGGTCCGGTCGGCATACGACCATCACGAGGTCGATCTGCAGGCGAAGGTCATCTGCCGCATGGACCAGTTCGACGCCGACGGCAAAGGGACCGGCCGGGCGCGCGTCGAGACGACCGTGGGCCGCGTGCTGCTCAGCGACGTACTCCCGAAGAAGATCCCGTTCAGCACCATCAACAAGGTGATGGACAAGAAGACGCTGGGGAACCTGATCGACATCTGCTACCGCCTCTGTGGCGAGAAGGAGACGGTGCTCCTCGCCGACCGGCTGCGCTCGCTCGGGTACGGCTACGCCACCAAGGCGGGCATCTCCATCGCCATCAAGGACATGGTCATCCCTGCCAAGAAGCAGGAGATGCTGGAAGGCGCGCAGAAGGAAGTGGCCGAGATCGAGAACCAGTACCTGGAAGGCCTGATCACCGACGGCGAGCGCTACAACAAGGTGATCGACATCTGGGCGCAGGTCACCGAGCAGGTGGCCGGCGAGATGATGGGCGAGATCGGCACCGAGTCGGTGAAGAAGGACGGGAAGGAGAAGAAGCAGCCCTCCTTCAACCCGATCTTCATCATGGCCGACTCCGGAGCCCGAGGCTCCGCCCAGCAGATCCGCCAGCTGGCGGGCATGCGCGGCCTGATGGCCAAGCCGTCGGGCGAGATCATCGAGACGCCCATCACGGCGAACTTCCGTGAAGGCCTCACCGTGCTGCAGTACTTCATCTCCACCCACGGCGCCCGCAAGGGCCTCGCCGACACGGCCTTGAAGACGGCCAACTCCGGCTACCTGACGCGCCGCCTGGTGGACGTGGCACAGGACGCCATCATCACCGAATACGACTGCGGCACCATGGACGGCATCGCGCTCGGCGCGCTGGTGGAAGGCGGCGAGATCATCGAGCCGATGGGCGAGCGCATCCTGGGCCGCGTCGCCCTCGATGACATCGAGGACCCCTTCACCCACGAGATCCTCCTCAAGGCCAACGAGGAGATCGACGAGAACAAGGTGAAGGAGATCGAGGAAGCCGGTCTGGAGAAGGTGAAGATCCGCTCGGTGCTCACCTGCCAGGCGCGGCGCGGCATCTGCGTCGAGTGCTACGGCCGCGATCTGGCGCGCGGTCGCAAGGTGAACATCGGGGAGGCTGTGGGCGTGATCGCCGCGCAGTCGATCGGCGAGCCCGGCACCCAGCTCACGATGCGCACCTTCCACATCGGCGGCGCGGCGACGCGGCGCGCGGAAGCGAGCACCATCGAGAACCGGCACGCCGGCGTGGTGCACTTCCACGCGTTGAAGACAGTGAAGCGCAAGGACGGTTCCACCGTCGTCATGAACCGGAACGGCGAACTGGTCGTTGCCGACGAGAACGGCCGCGAGCGCGAGCGCTACAACGTGATCTACGGGGCCAAGCTGAACGTCAAGGAAGGCCAGAAGATCGAGGTGGGCACCCAGCTCGCCGAGTGGGATCCGTTCGCCACGCCCATCGTCGCCGAGGTCGGAGGCACCATCCGTTTCTCGGACATCATCGAAGGCGTGACGATGAACGAGCAGCTCGACGAGGTCACCGGCCTCTCGCGCAAGTCGATCATCGAGAGCCGCGACGCCGAGGCGCAGCCGCGGATCAGCATCGAGGACGACAAGGGCAATGCGAAGAACCTGCCCGGGTCGGAGACCCCGGCCCGCTACAACCTCCCCGTCGGCGCCAACATCACCGTCAACGACGGCGACTCCATCGAGGCGGGCGAGGTGATCGCCCGCATCCCGCGGGAGACGACCAAGACCAAGGACATCACCGGCGGTCTCCCGCGCGTGGCCGAGCTGTTCGAGGCCCGCAAGCCGAAGGAGCACGCGGTCATCAGCGAGATCGAGGGCGTGGTCAGCTTCGGCAAGGACACCAAGGGCAAGCGCAAGGTGGTGGTCACGCCGGAGATCGAGGGCAAGCTCCGCACCGACCTCGCCAAGGAGTACCTGATTGCCAAGGGCAAGCACATCAACGTGCACGCCGGCGACCGGGTGAAGGCGGGCGACCCGCTGATGGACGGCGCGGCCAACCCGCACGACATCCTCAAGGTGCTCGGCGAGAAGGAGCTCGCGCGCTACATGGTGGACGAGGTGCAGGAGGTCTACCGGCTGCAGGGCGTGAAGATCAACGACAAGCACATCGAGACCATCGTCCGGCAGATGCTGCGCCGCGTGCGCGTCCAGGAGGTAGGGGACACCAACTTCCTCGTCGACGAGCAGGTGGAGAAGCAGATGTTCGACGACGAGAACGCCCGGGTGACGGCGGCCGGAGGCAAGCCCGCGGTGGGCGAGCCGCTGCTCCTCGGCATCACCAAGGCGTCGCTCTCGACCGAGTCGTTCATCTCGGCGTCGTCGTTCCAGGAGACCACCAAGGTGCTGACCGAGGCGGCGATCTCCGGGCGCGTCGACTACCTGCGCGGGCTCAAGGAGAACGTGATCATGGGCCGGCTGATCCCGGCCGGCACGGGCTTGACGGCGTACAAGCACCTCGACATCGAGGTGGAGACGCCGGTGGACGAGGTGGAGGCTGCCGAGGAGGCGCTGGCCATCGCGTCGGGCGCGGAGACCGCGCCACCGGCCATGGTGGCAGCGGAAGAGTAGAGCGCATCGGATTGGAACACGCGGCGGCGGCGGGCCTTCGGGCTCGCCGCCGTTGTCGTTTCCAGCGCGCTATCGCGACAGCGTCTGCTTGATCCACTCCCGGCTGCGGGAGGCCCTCTCGGTCTCGGTCGGCAGGCGCGAGTAGATGGCGTTCAGAAGGTGGTTCCGGGCGCGGCGCGCCTTGACGGCTGCCCGCAGCGCGCGGTCGCTGGAAACCGCGTGCTGGTAGAGCTCGGTCAGGAGGAGGCCGTAGGGTTCGAAGGCGCTGGGGATCATGGTGCGTCCTCCCGGTGGGGGGCTGGGTTTACCTCAGGTGCAACGGACGTGCCCTGCGGCGGAGGGTCGCGGGCCGCTCTACGCGAGGCCGATAGTGGGGGACGAAGATGTCGGCGACGTGGGCGCGCGGCAACAAAATCGTGCCCCTTCAGTCCGGCGACTACGCGCTCCGTCAATTGGCGAGTCATCGCGCTGACGCGGAACGTTCCGCCGGACCATGCCGCTGCTCAGGGCGGAAGTGGAATGTGCTGCAGTGGGCGCTCGGAGGTGGCGAACCCACTGATGTCGCTGAAGCTTTCTGGGTCGCGGTGATGGGCCGCGGTGTCTTCCCCACGGTAACTCTTACGGGAGGGAGACATGAACGTCGCCATTGCAGTCATTCTCGCCATGTTTGTCGCGGGATGCGGAGGGCAGCGAGATCCGGTTCGAGCTGCACAAGCCGAGATCGAGAACAACATCCAGAGCTCGTTCAGGGCGTTCAAGGACGACGACCACGACGGCCAGGAGGACACGTAGTCGCCGCGCTACGGACCCACGTCCGTCACTTCGCCCGCCACCCTGCGCCGGATCACCCGGAACTCGACGCGCCGGTTCTTTTCCCGGCCCTGGCGCGTCGAGTTCGTGGCGATGGGCTGGTTCGGTCCGAAGCCGTGCGCGACCATGCGGTTGGCGGCGACGCCGCGACGGATCAGCGCGCCGACTACCGCCTCGGCGCGCGCCTGCGAGAGCGCCAGGTTCGTGGCGATTCGGCCGGTGCTGTCGGTGTGTCCCTGCACGTCGATGCGCACCACCTCCGGATGGTTCTTGAGCACCCGCGCAATCTGGTTCAGCAGGCGCGTCGAGCGCGGATGGATCAGCGTCTTGGCCGGCGCGAAGTAGACCTTGTCGAGGATGTCGATCCGGTTCTCGCGGATGGAGACGATCTGCTTTTCCGCGCGCGGGCACCCGGCGTTGTCGGCAGGGCCCTTGACGAAGGGGCAATTGTCGATGGCGTCGGGAACGCCATCGCCATCGGAATCACGCGACTCCTCTTCGCCATACGTCGTCGCGCGCGAGGCCGCCTGACCCTCCGAAGCGGGAAGAAGATCGGCCGCCTCGGAACGGATCAGCGCCTCCCGCGCCGCCGATTCCGACGGCCCGAGGAGCTTGGGAATTCGCTTCTCCTGCTCCTCCTTCTCGCGCTCGGCGCGCTCCTTCGCGATCTGCGCCACCAGCTCCTTGAGGCCTGGTTCGGGGCCGGTGTCGCGCTTGGGCGGCGTGCAGAGAGAAGGCGCGTAACGGAGCGCGACTACGCCGCGCAGCGACGGCGCGCCGAGCCCGTCGTCGAGGCGCGTTCCTCCGGCAAGGTCGGCCGCAATGACCGAGGTCGCGCACAATGTCGCACCGATGCGCCACTCGATGGGAAACGACTGCTGCGAGAGATCGCGCAGGGAAGACTGCAGCTCGAGCTCTGCGTAGGCGCGGGACCGCGTCGACAGCCACCAGGCGGCGCCCCCGCGCAGCCCGATCTCGTTGCCGAGCTTCGCCGTTCCGACGTCGTGCGGCGGCCGGAAGCGCAGGAACGCGTTTCCGATCAGCTCCAGTTGCCCGCGGCGCCGCGCTACCGCGACCAGCCCTTCCACCACCAGCCGCTGGTCGTCCGTGAGCGACTGGTGCGCGCCGCTCGCCACCTCGACCGAGAGCTGCCCCGCAAGGTCGATGGGCCCGCGGAGAAAGCCGTGCCGCACGCCTGCCCGGATGTCGCCGACGGAGAACCCGAACGACGGCGTAGGCGCGCCCGCGACTTGCGCGACGCTCCCCGACTGCCACTGCCCCAGCGTGATGGGAAGCTGCGCGAAGATGGATGCGTACCCGTTCAGCGGTGCCGCGAGCTGCACCCAGCCACCGCTGCGCGATTCGTGGCTCACTCCATCCAGGCCGATACGGATCGGCTTGTACCCGAAGTCGAGACCGACCTGGAGCTGGAGTGGCTCGGAGGAATCCGTCGGCGGCCGCGCTCCTTCCACGCCGAGAAGCCCGTCGCTTCCGCTCGCCGGCCGCAAGAGAGAAAGGTTCACCTCGGGGAGAGCGGCGACGAGCAGGGCGAGGAGGTGACCCAACTAGCCGGCCTCCGCGACGGTGCGCCGTCCGAATGCGCGCCAGGCGCCGTGGAGGGCGAGACCGACGGCGAGCGTGCCGACGGAGAAGATCGCGTCGTCGCGCTTGATGCCGTTGAGGAAGAGGATGCAGCCGAGCGTCGCCAGCAACGGAATGGTGGGTCCGAGCGGCAGGCGGAACGCGCTCGCGCCCTTCGTCCGCCGCAGGATGGGGACGGCGAGGCAGGTGGGCACGTACTGCGCGAAGACGGCGGCGTTGTTCAGGTCCGAGAGGCGGTCGAAGTCGGCGAAGACCGCCAGCCCCGCGCAGACGAGCGCCGTGACCGCGATGGCGATCGACGGCGTGCCGAAGCGCGGATTCGTACGGGCGAACACGGCAGGGAGCTCACCGTTCTCCCCCAGCGCCGAGAGGTAGCGTGGAGTCACCAGCGCGACCGCAGTCAGATAGCCGAACGAGGAGATCACCGATCCCAGCGCGACGAACCGGCCCATCCAGGGACCCGCGAACGCCGCCGCCGCTTCCGCCAGCGGCTTGTCCGCCGTGCCGGGATCGGGGTGCGTTCCCATGAAGACGACCTGCACGACGACGTACAGCAGGACCGACCCGAGCAGCGCGAAGAAGAGCGCGAGGGGAACGTTGCGTCGCGGATTGTCGGTCTCGCCGGCGGTTACCGGGACGTACTCGAAGCCGGTGCAGGCAAAGAGCGCGGCAAAACCGCCGAGCTTGAGCGCCTCGAGCTTCGTCTCTCCCGCCGGCGGCGGCAGCGCGAGGCGGTGCCAGTCGACGAAGAGCAGCCCGATGCCGACGAAGAGGAGGATCGGAATCAGCTTCGCGCCGCTGAAGAAATCGCTGGTCAGAGCGCCAGGGCGAATGCCGCGGTAGTTGAGCGCGGCCAGGCCCGCGATGACCGCGATCGCCAGCGCGATCTGGGGCGCCGCGCCGTTCAGCGACGGGACGAAAAAGGAAACGTTTCGCCCGATTCCCCGCGCGACCGCTCCGTAGGCGAACAGGTTCGCCATCAGCGCCATCCATCCCACGGCGACGCCGACCCACCGCCCGAACGCATCGCGCGCGTACAGGTAGGGGCCGCCGTTTCGCTCGGCGCGGCCGGCGGTCTCGCAGAAACAGAGCCCCACGAGGAGGCAGACTCCGCCGATGGCGAGCCAAGCGGCCCAGGAGAAGCCGCCCGCGTTGCGGAAGACTTTCGCGGGAAGAAGGAAGATGCCAGTGCCGATGATGCCGTTGATGCCGAGCCCGACGCAGTCCAGCAGCGTCATCCGGTTTCTGGCGCGCACTTGCATCTAACAATGCCCGAGGGCGGGCGGGCAGCCAAGCGCGTCAGCGAGCGCCACCTTCGCTTGACAGCGAGAGCTTCCCCAGTATGATGCGCGCCTTTTCGGGGACAACTCCCTGTTTTTCCTGCCGCCGCCGGCATCTCGAGGCGGCGGTTGCGTTGAAAGGCACGATGCCGACGATCAGCCAGCTCATTCGCAAGGGCCGCGAGAAGGTCATCTACAAGGGCAAGGCGCCCGCGATGACCCGCTGCCCGCAGAAGCGGGGGGTCTGCACCCGCGTCTACACCACCACCCCGAAGAAGCCGAACTCGGCGCTGCGCAAGGTGGCGCGCGTGCGGCTCACCAACGGGATGGAGGTGACGAGCTACATCCCCGGCGTCGGCCACAACCTGCAGGAGCACTCGGTGGTGATGATCCGCGGCGGCCGCGTCAAGGACCTGCCGGGCGTGCGCTACCACATCATCCGCGGAACGCTGGACTCGGTCGGCGTGGCTGGCCGCAAGCAGGGCCGCAGCAAGTACGGCGCGAAGCGGCCGTCTTAAGGAGAACGTCAGAAATGCCTCGTCGTCGTGAAGTTGCCAAGCGCAGGATCCTTCCCGATCCGAAGTTCCAGGACCGGCTGCTCGCCAAATTCATCAACGACATGATGCGCAGGGGCGAGAAGGCGGTCGCCGAGCGCGTCGCCTACCGGGCCCTCGATCTGGTGCAGCAGCGCACCAACGACGACCCGCTGAAGACGTTCAAGAAGGCGCTCGACAACGTCAAGCCGGTGCTCGAGGTGAAGAGCCGCCGCGTCGGCGGCGCCACCTACCAGGTGCCGGTGGAAGTGCGCCAGGAGCGCCGGGTCGCCCTCGCCATGCGCTGGCTGATCGAGTACGCCAAGGAGCGCGGCGAGAAGACCATGGACCAGAAGCTCGCTGCTGAGCTGATGGACGCCGCGAACAACCGCGGCAACGCGGTGAAGAAGCGCGAGGACACGCACAAGATGGCGGAGGCAAACAAGGCCTTCGCGCACTACCGCTGGTAGACGGGGCTAGAGCGGTGTGAGCAGGACGGCGCGCCACTCGCCGTCGAACACTGACGTCGCGGCGATGCGCCCGGATTCGTCGACGCATGCTGCGGAGTCGATGAAGTACGGGCCCGGCACGACGAGATCGTTCAGATCGAACAGACGATCTTCGCCCCAGACGATGCCGCGGCGGACCACGTCGTTTTCGTCGAAGGAGATTCCCGCAGCGACGCCGGCCGAGTTGATGCAGCCGAGATAGCTGTGCACGAGGCCTGGAAGTGATCCGACGTCGCGCAGGGTCGTCCCCTCCGTCCAGATGAAGGCGTGGTACGTCGACCGTTCTGGGCGCGTGGCGTAGCCGACGATGACGCCGACGTTGTTGATGGCGACGGCGCGGCCATAGCTTCCTCCCCAGGAGCCGAGATCGTCGATCACTCCGGGCTTCCGGAATCGGACGGGATGGAATGCGTTGGCGACGCAGGATTCGCCCACGATGATCCCCTTCGAGTTGATTCCGTACGCCTCCGAGTAGTCGCAGTGGATGGGATCGATCGACCCGAGGTCGGTGGCGAGGCCGTCAGCCCACGCCGCCGCGTGGATGCTGTGGTCGGCGAGCTGGGCCCACCCCGCGATCATGCCTTCGGCGTTGATGGCCGCTGCCCAGCTGTTCTCGCCGCCAAGCGTCCCAAGGTCGGCCGCGACGCCGCGTTCCCACCGGAAGGCGCGAAAATCGGGAGTGCCGTGGACGCCTACAATCGTCCCGGAATCATTGATCCCGTGCACGTCCGTCGGCCAAGCCATGCCGACGTCGTGAAGCACGCCGTCCCAGAAAAAGCTCGCGCCGCTGGTATATGCACCGCCAACCAGTCCCGAGCGTGGACTCATGATCGAGGCGAAGGATTGTGGGTCGGCAAGCGGTGTGACTGCATAACGGCGTAGCTCGAATCGGCCGACGGCCGCCGTGTGGGCGCGAACGACCACCTGGCAATCCCTCCCCGCGCACGATCCGCTCCACGCACTAGCGTCCCGGCCGGGAACGTCGCGCTACATCGTCCGGGGCAGTCGATGCCCGGCGGCTCGGACGTGATCCTGCCACCTCCGCTTCCCACCATTCCAACCGAAAGCCGCGCGCGGCCTCGGTCGAAATGCGCGGACACGGACGCATCCGTCGACAGCGTCAGGTCGCAGACCGCGCCGGCGCAAGAGCCCGTGAACGCGTCGAAGACCCAGTCGTTGTCCGCAATGGCGACCAGTCGCACATTCGTCGCTGCGCGGAAGTCCGCAGCGCACGCACCGGGGCAGTCGATTCCGACGGGGTCGCTCCGGATCGCTCCGGATCCCTCGACGGTAACGGCCAGGCGGCGCGCGGCTACGCTCGGCGCAACGGGGGGGGCGCCGACGGACGGAGGAGGATCATCAGCGACTGGATGAACGCCCGAGCTGCTGCTGCAGGCCACCGCCGCGAGTACGAGAACGGCGGCGATAGCGCGCATGCGGCTCCCCCAATGACGAAAATGCGCACGCCAGGCCGAAGAGACGAGGAGAGTGCGCTCGCCCGCCCGGCAGCCGCGCACGCGGCCCTGCGACACAGAGGACGCCGCAGCGCGCCATCGAAGGGTGCCCCGTCCCCCGAGGAAGTCCGTTCTTTCTCAAGCAATTCGTTCATCCGGTCCCCAGGCGCGCAAGCGCCCGCACTGACGAGGTATTCGCCGTGGCCCGCACCTTCCCGCTCGAGCGCTGCCGAAACATCGGCATCATGGCGCACATCGATGCGGGGAAGACCACGACCACGGAGCGGATCCTTTTCTATACGGGGGTCAGCTACAAGATCGGCGAGGTCCACGAAGGAACCGCCGTCATGGACTGGATGGAGCAGGAGCAGGAGCGCGGCATCACCATCACCGCCGCCGCGACCACCTGCTTCTGGCGCGATCACCAGATCAACATCATCGACACGCCCGGCCATGTCGACTTCACCATCGAAGTCGAACGCTCTTTACGCGTGCTGGACGGCGCCTGCGCGGTGTTCGACGCCGTCAACGGCGTCGAGCCGCAGAGCGAGACCGTCTGGCGCCAGGCCGACAAGTACAAGGTTCCGCGCATCTGCTTCATCAACAAGATGGACCGGGTGGGCGCCGACTTCTTCATGTCGGTTCGGACCATCGTCGACCGGCTCGTGGCGAAGCCCGTCTGCATCCAGCTTCCCCTCGGGGCGGAGGAGAAGTTCGCCGGCGTCATCGACCTGGTCGAGATGCAGGCGGTGCGCTTCGAGGGCGAGAAGGGCGAGAGGGTCGTCGCCTTCGAAATCCCCTCCGACCTGCGCGCGCAGGCCCAGGAGTATCACCACAAGCTGGTGGAGGAAGTCGCCGAGTACGACGACGACGCGCTCCATGCCTACGTCGAGAAGGGCGACGTCCCCCGCGATCTGCTGCGGCGCGCCATCCGCAAGGGCACTCTGGCGATGAAGTGCTTTCCGGTGCTCTGCGGGAGCGCCTTCAAGAACAAGGGCGTGCAGAGAATCCTCGACGCCGTGGTGGACTACCTGCCGAGTCCGCTCGACATTCCGCCCGTCCATGGCAAGCTGCCGAAGACCGGAGAGGATGCGGTCCGCGAAACCAGCGACAAGGCTCCGTTCGCCGCGCTGGCGTTCAAGATCATGGCCGACCCGTTCGTCGGGCAGCTCACGTACATCCGCGTCTACTCCGGGCAGGTGCGCTCGGGACAGGCGGTCTACAACTCCGCGAAGGAGCGCCGCGAGCGGATCGGGCGCCTCCTGCGGATGCACGCCAACAAGCGCGAGGAGATCGACGAAATCTTCGCCGGCGACATCGCGGCCGTAGTGGGGATGAAGAACGTCACCACCGGCGACACGCTCAGCGACGCCGACCACCCGATCATCCTCGAGAAGATCGACTTCCCCGACCCCGTGATGCACATCGCCGTGGAGCCGAAGAGCACGGCCGATCAGGAGAAGATGATCCTCGCCTTGCAGCGGCTCGCCATCGAGGACCCGTCATTCCGCATCCGCTCCGATGAGGAGACCGGCCAGACGGTGATCTCCGGAATGGGCGAGCTTCATCTCGACATCATCGTCGACCGCATGCGGCGCGAGTACAAGGTCGACGCCAACGTCGGCAAGCCGCAGGTCGCCTACCGCGAGACCATCACCAAGGAAGTGGAGTCCGAGGGCAAGTACATCCGCCAGAGCGGCGGGCGAGGTCAGTACGGCCACGTCTGGTTGCACATCCGCCCTCGACCGCAGGGGGGCGGGTTCAAGTTCATCAACAAGATCCAGGGCGGCACCATCCCGAAGGAGTACATCCCCGCAGTCGGCAAGGGCGTCGAGGAGGCGGTGCAGGGCGGCGTGCTCGCGGGCTACCCCATGGTCGACCTCGAGGTGGAGCTCTTCGACGGCAGCTACCACGAGGTGGACTCGAACGAGATGGCGTTCAAGATCGCCGGCTCGATCGGTTTCAAGGAGGGCGCCCGGAAGGCGGGCGGCATCCTGCTCGAGCCGATCATGGCGACCGAAGTCATCACTCCGGAGCCGTTCATGGGGAACGTGATCGGCGACCTCTCGGCCCGACGCGGCAAGATCCTGCACATGGAGCCGCGGGCGGGAATGCAGGTGGTCACCGCACACGTTCCATTGGCGGAGATGTTCGGCTACTCGACGTCGCTGCGCTCCGCGACCGAGGGCCGGGCCATCTACACCATGCAGTTCCACCACTATGCGCCGGTCCCCGGCCACATCGCGGAGACCCTGCTCAGGCGCTGATTGCAAACTTCCGGGGTTTGGCGTAAAAGCCCGCCCCCTCCACCGAGCGAGACGCAGCACTTCACAGCAGGACAGAGCGAGGAGCACGACCCATGGCCAAGGAGAAGTTCGAGAGAAAGAAGCCGCACGTCAACGTCGGGACCATCGGCCACGTCGACCACGGCAAGACCACCCTGACCGCGGCGCTGACCAAGGTGTCGGCCGACAACGGCTGGTCGAAGTTCGTCTCCTACGACGAGGTGGCCAAGGCCTCCGCCTCGCAGGGCCGGCGCGACGCGACCAAGATCCTCACCATCGCGACCTCGCACGTGGAGTACGAGTCGAAGAAGCGGCACTACGCGCACGTCGACTGCCCCGGACATGCAGATTACGTGAAGAACATGATCACCGGCGCGGCGCAGATGGACGGCGCCATCCTGGTGGTCTCGGCGGTGGACGGCCCCATGCCGCAGACCCGCGAGCACGTGCTCCTGGCCTCGCAGGTGAACGTGCAGCGCATCGTCGTGTACCTCAACAAGGTCGATCTGGTGGACGACCCCGAGCTGCTCGATCTGGTCGAGATGGAGATCCGCGACCTGCTGAAGCAATATAAATTTCCGGGGGACGAGACGCCGATCATCCGGGGAGCTGCAATCAAAGCTCTCCAGGGCGACAAGGGAGACCAGGGCGCGGGCTCCATCATCAAGCTGATGGACGCGATGGACAGCTACATCCCCGAGCCGGTCCGCGAGACCGACAAGCCTTTCCTGATGCCGGTCGAGGACGTGTTCTCCATTGCAGGCCGCGGCACCGTGGCCACCGGCCGCATCGAGCGCGGCAAGATCAAGGTGGGCGAGGAAGTGGAGATCGTCGGCCTGCGCCCCACCAGCAAGACCGTGGTGACCGGCGTGGAGTCGTTCCGCAAGCTTCTCGACGAGGGCCTCGCGGGCGACAACGTGGGCTGCCTGCTCCGCGGCATCAAGCGCGAGGAGATCGAGCGCGGCCAGGTGCTCTCCAAGCCCGGCTCGGTGACTCCGCACACCAAGTTCAAGGCGAACGTCTACGTGCTCACCAAGGACGAGGGCGGCCGGCACACGCCGTTCCTCAACGGGTACAAGCCGCAGTTCTACTTCCGCACAACCGACGTCACGGGCACCGTCAAGCTCCCCGGCGGAGTGGAGATGGTGATGCCCGGAGACAACATCGAAATGGAAGTGGAGCTGATGATGCCCATCGCGATGGACAAGGAAGTGCGCTTCGCCATCCGCGAAGGCGGCCGCACGGTCGGCGCGGGCGTGGTGACGCAGGTGATCGCGTAAGGAATTCGAAGTGGCCGGACCGTCCGGCGGAAACCGGACGGCGCGGCTGTTTTTCGGTCTTTGAGAAGAGGTATCGATGGCGACCCAGAAGATCCGGATCCGGCTGAAGGCGTATGACTACAAGCTGCTCGATCAGTCGGCCGGCGAGATCGTCGAGACGGCGAAGCGCACGGGCGCGAAGGTGGTGGGACCGATCCCGCTGCCCACGCGGATCAACAAGTTCACCGTGCTGCGCTCGCCCCACGTGGACAAGAAGTCCCGTGAGCAGTTCGAGATCCGCACGCACAAGCGGCTCCTCGACATTCTCGAGCCCACCCAGCAGACGCTCGACGCCCTGATGAAGCTCGACCTGAGCGCAGGCGTCGACGTCGAGATCAAGAGCTAAGCCATGGCCACCCTGGACGTCATCAACCTCGAGAAGCAGAAGGTCGGCACCATCGACCTCCCCGACGAGATCGTGAACGCGCCCGTTGCCGAGCACCTCTTCTACGAGGTGGTCAAGGCGCAGCTCGCCTCGCGGCGGGCGGGCACGGTGGGGGTGAAGAACCGGTCGCTGGTCTCCGGCGGCGGAAAGAAGCCATACAAGCAGAAGGGGACCGGGCGGGCGCGTCAGGGCTCCATCCGCGCCAGCCAGTGGGTCGGCGGCGGCAAGGCCATGGCACCGAAGATGCGCGACCACGAGTACCACGTGCCGAAGAGGGTGCGGAAAGCGGCCCTGCGGGCGGCGATCAGCAAGCGCAACCAGGACAAGGCGCTGGTGGTGGTCGACGCCTGGACTCCGGCGAAGCCCTCCACGAAGGAAGCGGTGAATGCCTTCGCGAAGCTCGGGATCGAGAGCGCGCTGGTGCTCGGCCTGAAGGACAACCAGAACCTCTTCAAGTCCGTCCGCAACGCGAAGAAGTACATGTTCCTGCCCGTCGAGGGCGCCAACGTCTACGACATCCTGCGCCACCAGACCCTGCTGCTGACCAAGGACGCGGCCCTGGCGCTGACGGGGGTGCTCGCATGAACCGCTTCGAGATCATCAAGCGCCCGCTCGACACCGAGAAGCTCGACCGCATGCGCGACCGCGAGAACAAGTTCGCCTTCGAGATCGACCTCAAGGCGAACAAGACCGAGGTCAAACAGGCCATCGAGCAGCTCTTCAAGGTGAAGGTGCTCGACATCAAGACGCACATCGTGCGGGGCAAGTTCCGCCGCATCGGCCGCTCCGAAGGCCGTCGGCCCAACTGGAAGAAGGCGATCGTGACGCTCAAGGAAGGCGACGCGATCCAGCTCTTCGAGGGGAAGTAAGCGATGGTGCTCAAATCCTACAAGCCGACCAGCCCCGGGCGCCGCCTGACCACGTCGCCGGACTTCGCGGAGATCACCAAGGACTACCCCGAGCGCTCGCTGACGGCGCCGCTCAAGTCCACCGGGGGCCGGAACGTGTACGGCCGCATGACCACGCGGCACCGCGGCGGCGGACACAAGCAGCGGCTGCGGATCATCGACTGGCGCCGCGACAAGGACGGAGTGCCGGCCAAGGTGGCGGCCATCGAGTACGACCCGAACCGCTCCGCGCGCATCGCGCTGCTCCACTACACCGACGGGGAGAAGCGCTACATCCTCTGGCCTGTCGGGGTGAACGTCGGCGACGTGCTGCAGTCGGGCGAGACGGTCGACATCCGGCCGGGAAACGCCTTGCCGCTGCACGCCATCCCGCTCGGCACCGTCATCCACAACATCGAGCTGAAGAAGGGCCACGGCGCGCAGATGATCCGCTCCGCCGGATCCTTCGGGCAGCTGATGGCGAAGGAAGGCAAGTACGCGCAGATCCGCCTGCCCTCGACCGAGGTCCGCATGGTCCTGCTCGAGTGCAAGGCCACGGTGGGGCAGCTCGGCAACACCGAGCACGAGATCGTGCGCATCGGCAAGGCCGGCCGGAACCGCTGGAAGGGCTGGCGGCCGACGGTGCGCGGCCTGGCGATGAATCCGGTCGATCACCCGCACGGCGGCGGCGAGGGCAAGAGCGGCCAGGGCAACCCGCACCCGGTCTCGCCCTGGGGCCAGCAGGCCAAGGGTCTCAAGACGCGCGTAAACAAGCGCACCAGCAAGTTCATCATCAAGCGGCGCGACAAGGGAGTTCGCTGATGGCACGTTCAGTCAAGAAGGGCCCGTTCATCGACCGCCACCTGATCAAGAAGGTGGAGGACATGAACCGGCAGAACCAGAAAAAGGTGGTGAAGACGTGGTCGCGCCGCTCGACCATCCTTCCCGACCTGGTGGGGCACACCTTCGCGGTGCACAACGGGCGCAAATTCATCCCCGTCTTCGTCACCGAGAACATGGTGGGCCACAAGCTCGGCGAGTTCGCTCCCACCCGCACCTTCCACGGCCACACCGGCGACAAGAAGGCAGTGAAGCCCGGCGCCCCCGGCGCACCGCCGGCCACCCCCGGGGCCCCGATGCCCGCTGCCGCCCCGGCCGCGCCGGCGCCGAAGTAACGGAGACGAGACATGGAAGCCAAGGCATCCCTCCGGTATCTCCGAATCACCCCGCGCAAGGTGCGCGTGGTGGCGGACCTCATCCGGGGCAAGAACGTCAACGCCGCGCTGGCGCAGCTCGCCTACGTGGAGAAGCGCGCGGCGGAGCCGCTGGCCAAGCTATTGCGCAGCGCCGTCGCCAACGCCGAGCAGTCCGCGAAGGACCAGTCGCTCGACGTCGACCGGCTCACCGTGAAAGAGCTGATGGTCGACCAGGGACCCTCCTTGCGGCGCTACATGCCGCGGGCCATGGGCCGGGCGTTCAAGGTTCTGAAGAAGACGAGCCACATCCAACTGACGCTCTCGGACGAGACGCCGAAGAAGAGACGGAGCTAAGCATGGGTCAGAAAGTCAATCCGATCGGTTTCCGCCTCGGCGTCATCCGCTCCTGGGATTCCAAGTGGTACGAGGAGAAGAACTACGCGCGCTGGCTGCACGAGGACATCCGCCTGCGCGAGTACGTGAAGAAGAAGCTCGGTCAGGCCGGCATCAGCAAGGTCGAGATCGAGCGCGCCGCCAGCAAGGTGAAGGTGAACGTGCACACCGCGCGGCCGGGCATCGTCATCGGCAAGCGGGGTGCCGGCATCGAGAGCATCAAGAAGGAGCTGCAGCAGTTCACGCAGAACGAGGTGTTCCTCAACATCGTCGAAGTGCGCAAGGCGGAGACCGATGCGCAGCTCGTCGCCGAGAACATCACCACCCAGCTCGAGCGCCGCATCGCCTTCCGGCGGGCGATGAAGAAGGCCATCCAGACCGCGCAGAAGTTTGGCGCCAAGGGGATCCGCGTGGCCTGCTCGGGCCGGCTGGGCGGCGCGGAAATGGCGCGCTACGAGTGGTACCGCGAAGGGCGGGTGCCGCTGCACACGCTGCGCGCGGACATCGACTACGGATTCGCGGAGGCGAAGACCACCTACGGGAAGATCGGCTGCAAGGTGTGGATCTTCCGTGGCGAGGTGCTCCCGGAGAGCGCCGCGGACACGGCCAAGAAGCCCCCCACGCGCGCTCCCAGCCGCGTGACCACCGGCGGCTCGACGCCGACGCCGGTGCAGTAACCCCTTGCTCTAGAGAGACACCGTCATGATGCAGCCAGCAAGAACGAAGTTCCGCAAGCAGCAGAAGGGCCGCCACAAGGGCAAGGCCTACCGCGGAGGCGAGCTCGCGTTCGGCGACTACGGCCTCAAGGTGCTCGAGTCGGGCCGCCTCACCGCGCGCCAGATCGAGGCGGGCCGCATCGCCATGACCCGCTTCATCAAGCGCGGCGGCAAGGTCTGGATCCGGGTGTTCCCCGACAAGCCGATCACCAAGAAGCCGGCCGAGACGCGCATGGGCCACGGCAAGGGGAATGTCGAGGAGTGGGTCGCCGTGGTGAAGATGGGCCGCATGCTCTACGAGATGGAAGGCGTGACGCCCGAGATCGCGAAGGAAGCGATGGCGCTCGCCTCGCACAAGCTGCCTCTCCACACCCGGATGATCAGCCGGACCCGAGAGCTGGGAGCGTAAGATGAAGGCCTCCGAGCTGAAGGAGCTGAGCGTCGAGGAGCTGACCCGCAAGGCGGGCGAGCTTCGCGAGAACCTCTTCAACCTCAAAATCCGCCGGCGCGCGGGCACGCTGGAGTCCACCGCCGACGTGACGAAGAACAAGCGCGATCTGGCGCGGATTCTCACCCTCCTCACGCAGAAGACGGGGGTCAGCAAGGCGCAGCGCAAGGCGGCGCAGAAGCAGCCGCCGCCGCCGAAGCAGGCCGAGCAGCCCGCGGAAGGAAAGGAACAGCGATGACCGAGAACACGCAGAGCGGGCAGGCGCAGCGCGGACGCCCCAAGAGCCGCATCGGCACCGTCCTCTCCGACAAGATGATGAAGACGGTCGTCGTGCAGGTCGAGCGCCGGGCCAAGCACGGCCAGTACGGCAAGTACATGACCGAGAAGAAGAAGTACAAGTGCCACGACGAGCACCAGTCGGCGAAGCCGGGTGACAAGGTGCGGATCGTCGAGACGCGCCCGATGTCGAGGGAGAAGCGCTGGCGCGTGGCCGAGGTCCTGGTCAAGGCGGAAGCCGAGATGCAGGGGAAGGCAGAGGTCTGAGTCATGATCCAGATGCAGACGGTGCTGGACGTGGCCGACAACTCCGGCGCCAAGAAGGTGGCCTGCATCAAGGTGCTGGGCGGCACCAAGCGCCGGTACGCTTCGATCGGCGACGTGATCGTCGTCTCCGTCAAGGAGGCGGTGGTCAACAGCAAGGTGAAGAAGGGCGAGGTCGCGCGCGCCGTGATCGTGCGCACCAAGCGCGAGCTGAAGCGGCCCGACGGCAGCTACATCAAGTTCGACACCAACAGCGCGGTGATGGTCAGCAAGGACGGCGAGCCCATCGGCACCCGCATCTTCGGGCCGGTGGCCCGCGAGCTCCGGGCGAAGAAGTTCATGAAGATCATCTCCCTGGCGCCGGAGGTCCTCTAGCCATGGCCCGCTCGAGCATCCGCATCAAGAAGGGTGACAACGTGTTCGTCCTCTCCGGAAAGGAGAAGGGCAAGACCGGCAAGGTGCTGGAGATCGACCACGAGAAGCAGCGCGCCATCGTGGAGAAGCTGATGGTGTTCAAGCGCCATTACAAGCGCGGCCGCAACCCGGCGGCGCCGGAAGGCGGGATCGTGGAGAAGAACGGCAGCATCCACGTCTCCAACCTGGCGCTGGTGGATCCCGAGTCGAAGAAGCCCACGCGCATCGGCACCAAGCTGCTGGAGAACGGCAAGCGCGTGCGCGTCGCCCGGCGCAGCGGCGCACAGATCGACCAGGCCTGAGGAAGCGACGATGGCAGACGACAAGAAGAAGCAGGAAGACAAGCAAAAGAAGCACGCCCACGGCGAAGGTCCAGTGACCGACGCGAAGGCCCACGCCGAGGCGAAGAAGGCCGGCGGAGGCGGAGGCAAGAAGAAGGGTGCCAGGGACCAGAAGGGTCCCAAGACCATCCAGGCCGCGGAGGGCAAGGCGGCCTCGCGCGGCGAGCATCCGGCGCGGCTCGGCATCGCCTACAAGGAGCAGATCATCCCGGCCCTGATGAAGGACTTCGGCTACAAGAACCCGATGCAGGTTCCCAAGGTCGAGAAGGTCGTCGTCAACATGGGCCTGGGCGAGGCGATCACCAACAACAAGCTGATCGAGCAGGCCGAGGAGCAGATGATGGCGATCACCGGGCAGAAGGCGGTGGTCACCCGCTCGCGCAAGAGCATCGCCAACTTCAAGCTGCGGGAGAACCAGCCCATCGGCGTGATGGCCACCCTGCGCAAGGACCGGATGTACGAGTTCCTCGATCGGCTGCTCAACACCGCGCTCCCCCGCGTGCGCGACTTCAAGGGCGTCTCGGTCAAGAGCTTCGACGGCCGCGGCAACTACACCCTCGGCATCAAGGAGCAGATCATCTTCCCGGAGATCAACTACGACCGGATCGAGAAGATCAAGGGCATGAACATCACCATCGTGACCACGGCGAGGAGCGACGAAGAGGGCCGCGCTCTGCTCCGGTATTTCGGCATGCCCTTCCGGACCGCGTGATCATGGCCAAGCTCTCGAAGATGGCGCAGGCGAAGCGCCTGCAGAGGAAGCCGAAGTTCAAGGTGCGCGCCTATTCGCGCTGCGAGCTCTGCGGGCGCAGCCGCGCCTTTCTGAACAAGTTCCAGATGTGCCGCATCTGCTTCCGGAACCGGGCACTGCGCGGCGAGATCACCGGAGTCATCAAGTCGTCCTGGTAGTTCAACCACGTGAACGCCGGCGCGCCTACGGGTACGGCCGGCGGAGGTAGTCGCAAATGAGCATGACCGATCCGGTTGCCGATCTGCTGACGCGGATCCGCAACGCACAGCGCGCGGGACTGGAGCAGATCGACCTGCCAGCGAGCAACATCAAGCAGAAGATCTGCGAGGTGCTGCGCGACGAAGGCTTCGTCCGCGAAGTCTCGCGCACCGACGACGGCAAGCAAGGCAGCTTGAAAGTGCTGCTCAAGTACGACGAGGGCCGCCGGCCGGCGATCAGCGAGATCCGTCGCCAGTCGAAGCCGGGGCTGCGCCGTTACGTGAAGCACACCGACATCCCGAAGGTGATGAACGGCCTCGGCATCGCCATCCTCTCCACTTCCAAGGGCGTGCTCGTCGACCACGAGGCTCGCAAGCAGCACCTCGGCGGCGAGCTGATCGCCACCGTCTGGTAAGGAGCCGCCATGTCGCGCATCGGCAAGCTCGCCATCAAGATTCCGGACAAGGTCAAGGTGACCGCCCAGCCGGGGCTCGTGAACGTCGAAGGGCCCAAGGGAAAGGTCGCGCAGAAGCTCGACCGGGAAATGAAGGTGACCGTGGACAAGGGCGAGGTCCGGGTGGACCGCCCCAACGACTCGCGCCGCTCGCGCCAGCTCCACGGGCTGACGCGGACGCTGGTCGCCAACATGATCCAGGGCGTCACCCAGGGGTTCTCGCGCTCTCTGGACATCTCCGGCGTGGGCTACAAGGCGGAGCTCAAGGGCAAGGAGATCCACCTCGCGCTCGGCTTCTCCCATCCGGTGGTGTATCCGCTGCCGGAAGGCGTGACGGCGGAGTACGACGCCAAGGGCAACCGCCTGACGGTGAAGGGCGCCGACAAGCACCGCATCGGGCTGGTGGCGGCCGAGATCCGCAAGCTGCGGCCGCCGGAGCCCTACAAGGGCAAGGGCATCAAGTACGCGGAGGAAACGATCCGCCGCAAGCAGGGCAAAACCGGGGCCGCGTAATGGGTACCGCCACTACCAACCGCAAGACGGGAGCCGCGTAATGAGCGCCTCGACGAACATGAAGAAGCAGTTGCTGCGGCTGCGCCGCAAGGCGCACATCCGCAAGAAGGTGGAGGGCTCGCAGGAGCGCCCCCGGCTCTCGGTGTACCGCAGCCTGAACCACATCTATGCGCAGGTGATCGACGACGTCTCGGGCAAGACGCTCGCCGCCGCCTCCACGCTCTCGCCGGAGCTCAAGGACGGCAAGGGCAAAAAGAAGGAGCTGGCGAAGGAGGTCGGCAAGCTCGTGGCGAAGAAATGCCAGGAGAAGCAGATCGCCGCGGTCGTGTTCGACCGGAACGGCTTCATGTACCACGGCCGGATCGCGGCCGTCGCAGAGGGCGCCCGCGAGGGCGGCCTGAAATTCTAAGGCAAGGGGAGACAATGGCTGCACCGATCAATCCGAACGACCTCCCCGAGCTGAACGACCGGGTGGTCCACATCAACCGCGTCGCCAAGGTCGTGAAGGGTGGCCGGCGCTTTTCCTTCTCCGCGCTGGTGGTGGTCGGCGACGGCCAGGGCCACGTCGGCGCGGGCCTCGGCAAGGCCAACGAAGTGCCGGAGGCCATCCGCAAGGGCGGCGAGCAGGCGAAGAAGAACCTCTTCAAGGTGCCCCTCGCGGGCAACACCATTCCGCACGAAGTGATCGGTCACTTCGGCGCGGGGCGCGTGCTGCTCAAGCCGGCAGGCGAAGGAACCGGCGTGATCGCCGGCGGCAGCGTCCGGGCGGTGCTCGAGGCGGTGGGCATCCGCAACATCCTGACCAAATCCCAGGGGTCGCGGAATCCTCACAACGTGGTGAAGGCCGCGCTCGACGGTCTGCGCAAGCTGCGCAGCCCCGAGGAAGCGGCCCGCTTGCGCGGCAAGGAGCTGACGGAGATGCGCGCGGAGCAGGGAGCCTGAGATGGCACTGAAAGTGAAGCTGGTCCGCGGGATGAGCGGCCACACCGAGAAGCACCGCGCGACGCTGCGCGGCCTGGGCCTGACGCGGGTGGGGCGCGAGCGCGTGCTGCAGGACACGCCGGCCATCCGCGGGATGATCGACAAGGTCGGCTATCTGATCGAGTGGGCGGAGACCAACGAAGAGTTCAAGCCGTTCGGCCGTCGGTCACAGCGGAAGGCGCAGAAGGCCGGGAGCGCGAAGCCGCGAAGCGGAGAGTTGCGATGAACGAGCTGACGAGACTGACGCCGCCGCGCGGCGGTGGAGTACAGGAAAAGAAGAGGGTCGGGCGCGGTCAGGCCAGCGGCACCGGCAAGACCGCCGGCCGAGGTGGCAAGGGTCAGAAGGCCCGCACCGGCAACATGAACTTCATCGGCTTCGAGGGCGGGCAGATGCCCATCCAGCGCCGCATCCCCAAGCGCGGGTTCACCAACCCCTTCCGGTTGGAGTACGCCCTGATCAACGTCGGCGACCTGGAGGGCCTGGGGCTCGCCGAGGTGGATCTGGACAAGCTCGTCGAGGCCGGGACGGTGAAGGACCGCAAGAACGGGCTGAAGATCCTCGGCGACGGCGAGCTGACCAAGGCCATCTCCGTCCGCGCCCACAAGTTCTCCGCCTCGGCGAAGGAGAAGATCGAGAAGGCGGGCGGGAAGGTCGACGTGATCGTCCTTCCACCCAAGGTCACCCCGCAGCAGCGGAAGGCCGAGGAAAAGAAAGCGGCTGCGGCCGCGGGAAAGCCTAAACTGCGTTAGCAGGGCGTTGAAGAACGAGGTTCTTCAACGAACCCTGCTACGTTTGGCTGTTAGACTGTGCCCTTTGTAGGAGATGAGACGCCGTGTCGTTCGCCAACGCCTTCTCGAACCTGTTCAAGATCCAGGAGCTGCGCAAGCGGCTCCTCTTCACTCTCGGCTTGCTCGCGGTCTATCGCATCGGGGTGTTCGTCACCGCGCCGGGCGTCAATCGCGAGGTGATGAAGAAGGCCATCGAGTCCAGCGGCGGCTTCCTCAACCTCTTCAACCTCTTCACCGGCGGCGCGCTCGAGCAGCTCTCCATCTTCGCGCTCGGCATCATGCCGTACGTCAGCGCCAGCATCATCCTGCAGCTGCTCACCGTCGTCGTGCCCACCCTGGAGAAGCTTTCCAAAGAGGGCGAGATGGGCCGGCGCAAGATCACCCAGTGGACGCGCTACGGCACCATCGTCCTCTCGATCGTGCAGGGCTTCGGCATCGCCCGCTATCTCGAGTCGGTGAAGGCCGGCAACGAGAGCGTCGTCCCTGACGACGTGAAGGGCTGGGGCTTCCGGCTGCTCACGGTGATCACGCTCACAGCCGGGACGGCGTTCATCATGTGGCTCGGCGAGCAGATCACCGAGCGCGGCATCGGCAACGGCATCTCGTTGATCATCTTCGCCGGCATCGTGGCCCGCATCCCGCAGGCGACATTGCAGACCTGGAGCACCTTCCAGGACAAGGCCGAAGGCTCGGACATCCAGATCCTGGTGCTGGGCTTGGTGATGGTGGTCACCATCGCGGTGATCGTGTTCGTCGAGCGCGCGTACCGGAAGATTCCCGTTCACTACGCGAAGCGGGTGGTGGGGCGGCAGACCTTCAGCGGCCAGAGCACCCACTTGCCGCTCAAGGTGAACATGTCGGGCGTGATCCCACCCATCTTCGCCAGCTCGATCCTGCTCTTCCCGGCCACGCTCGCCACCTGGATCCCGGCGTTCAAGCCGTTCGCCGACGCGATGACGCGGGGCGGCTGGATCTACGACGGCCTGTACGTCATCGGGATCATCTTCTTCTGCTACTTCTACACCGCGGTGACCTTCAACCCGGTGGACGTGGCCGACAATCTCAAGAAGTACGGCGGCTACATCCCCGGCATCCGTCCCGGCAAGAAGACCGCCGAGTACATCGACCACGTGCTCTCGCGCATCACCTTCGGCGGGGCCATCTACATCTCCGCGGTGTGCGTGCTGCCGAGCGTCCTCATCACCAAGTACAACGTGCCGTTCCAGTTCGGCGGCACCGCGCTCCTGATCGTCGTCGGCGTCGCGCTCGATACCGTGCAGCAGATCGAGAGCCATCTGATCACGCGCCACTACGAGGGCTTCACTGGCCCGCGCGGCCCGCGCATCCGCGGCCGTCGCGACGTCGGTGCTCCTGCAGCCGCTTAAGGGGGGCGCGTGAACCTGATCTTCCTCGGACCGCCGGGGGCTGGAAAGGGAACGCAGTCCAAGCGGCTGGCGGCGCGCTACGGCATTCCGCAGCTCTCCACCGGAGACATCCTGCGCAAGGCGGTCGCCGACGGTACTGCGCTCGGCAAGCAGGCAAAGGCGCTGATGGACGCGGGCAAGCTCGTACCGGACGAAATCGTCAACGGCATCGTCGACGAGGCGCTGGCGTCTCCGATGGCGGCGAAGGGGTTCCTCTTCGACGGATTCCCGCGCACGGTCCCGCAGGCGACGGCGCTCGACGAGATGTTGCAGCGCCGCGGGAAGCGCATCGACCACGTCATCCTCCTCGAAGTCCCCATCGAGGTGCTGGTCGACCGCCTGTCCGGCCGGCAGACGTGCCCCAAATGCCAGACGCCGTACGGCAAGGACACGCCGCCGAAGCGACCGGGGATGTGCGACAAGGACGGCGAGAAGCTGGTCGTCCGCCCCGACGACATGCCGGACCGCGTCCGCCAACGGATGACCGAGTACCAGAGCAAGACGGCGCTGCTCACTGATTACTACAAGGCCAGGGGCGTCGTGCGGTCGGTGAGCGGCGTGGGTACCGTGGAGGAAGTGGAGAAGCGCATCGTCCAGGCGCTGAGCTAGATGCCGGGAGGAATCGAGATCAAGACCCGCGACGAGATCGGGTACATGCGCGAGGCCTCGCTGATCGTCTACGAGGTGCTCGAGGAGCTGACCCGCGCCGTCGCGCCCGGCGTCACGCTGGAGGAGCTCGACGCCATCGCCGAGCGCGAGACCGTCCGCCGCGGCGGCGTCTGCGCGTTCAAGGGGCTGTACGGGTTCCCCAAGAACGTCTGCATCTCGGTGAACGAGCAGGTCGTCCACGGCATCCCCACCCGGCGCAGGCTCGTCGAAGGCGACTTGCTGAAGCTGGACTACGGCGTGATCAAGCACGGGTACTACGGAGACTCCGCGCGCACCGTCGCCGTCGGGAAGGTGTCGCTGGAGGCGTCGCGGCTGCTGGAGGAGACGCGGCTCGCGCTGGAGAAGGGCATCGCGGCGATGGTTCCCGGCAACCGCATCAGCGACATCGGCTCCGCCATCGAGGCGCATGTCAGGCCGTTCGGGTACGGCATCGTTCGCGATTACGTCGGCCACGGAATCGGCAAGAAGCTGCACGAGGAGCCGCAGGTGCCGAACTACGGGCTGTCGCTGTGGTCCCGCGGACAGCCGAACCCGCGCATGCGGGCGGGCATGGTCCTCGCCATCGAGCCGATGATCAACCTCGGCACCCACGAGGTCGACACCCTCCCGGACGGCTGGACCGTGGTCACCCGCGACGGCAAGCTGTCCAGCCACTGGGAGCACACCATCGCCGTCACCGACAACGGCCCCGAGGTCCTGACCCGCCCGTGATCGCACTGTTCGCCGCCGCCCACATCTATCTGTTCCCCTGGCCGGGTGAGCCACCCAAGGCGCTCTTCCTGCTGCCCACGGAGGGCGAGAGCGCGTGCGGCATGGGTCCGGTCAACTTCGGGCCGCCGGATGGGTCGTGGAGCAGCGGCAGCGGCGGATCGCAGGCCTCCTGCGAGTTCCGCCAGATCGTGCAGCCCGATGCCCTGCTGCCGGCATGGATCGATGCGGGAAAGGTCGTTCCCGGCGCAGAGATCGAGGTTACCTGGACGCTCCAGGGCGGCGGTGCGAAGGGGACAGGGCACAAGGCGACGTTGAAGGCGGACGCGGTGGCGCCCGACGCGCTCCGCAGCACCGCCGCGGGACTGTCCGCGAAAGCCGCGAAGGTAAAGAACAACGTGCGCGTGGATGTCCGCAATGGCGGGCAAGGTCCCATCCTCCTCGGCGACGCGGTCGCCGCCCGGAATCGTCCGGACGACAGCTGCGTGGGAGCGGGGCCGCAGGCCTTGCTGCAGCCCGGCGAGACCCTGGTCGACACGCGGCCGGGCCTGCTCTCCAAGTCGATGAAGGTCTACGCGGCCGCCTTTACCGCCCCGAAGAAGTGCCGCTGGGTGGAGATTCAGCGGCGCTGATCGAAGGTAGCCCCGAACGGCTGCACCGTTCGGCGTGGTCCCTGGCCCGAAGCGTGAAGGCGAAAGGCAGCTCCTGCCTTGGCGCGCCCTTCATGACTTCGGGCGGAGGGGGATCGAGCTTTCGGACAGACTTGATGCTCTCTACCGCGACCTCGTCGAGGTACCGCGCACCCGAACTCGTGGCGACGCGGATATCCGAAATCTGCCCATCGCCCTCGACCGTGAACGTCAGAACGGTGCGCCGGTCCCGGGTCGAATACAGGCATCCCGTCGGATCGTTGCGTGAGGCCGCATCGATGACGCGAGGCTTCCAGGCCGCTCCGAACGCTGCTTTCACCGTCTCGAGGTACGACTTGCCAGCGGGTGAAAGAGGCGACCCGCGGGGTGTCGTCCTGCAGGCGGACAGGCAAGCAACAAGAATCGCGACGAGAAGAGTGGGTCGCACGCGAGGCGCTCCTATCACTTCTATCGGCCTTGCTCGGCGCCGTAACGCCCCCGTGGCCGGCCCTCCGGCCGGCCAGGAGCACCTTGACATGATGCAGCGCGGCTGTTATTAGCCGCGCTCCCTTCGTTCCGGGTAGGCCCCGGCGGCGCGAGCCGCGGTAGGGGGTGCGGACGGAAGGAAAGCGATTTTCGGGGCGTTTTCGTCGGCTGGAGGAAGCCGTGAAGGTCCGTGCTTCGGTGAAGAAGATCTGCGTGAAGTGCAAGGTGATCCGCCGCAAGGGCGTGGTGCGCGTGATCTGCACGGCGAACCCCCGCCACAAGCAGCGGCAGGGCTGAGGAGATTCGTAGATGGCGCGTATTGCAGGCGTGGACCTTCCCCGCGAGAAGCAGATCGAGACCTCGCTGCAGTACCTGTACGGGATCGGCAAGACCACCGCACAGAAGATCTGTACGGCGGCGCAGCTCGATCCCACCAAGCGGACGAAGGACCTCACCGAAGACGAGATCCACCGCATCCGCGAGACGCTGGAACAGGGCTACAAGGTGGAGGGCGACCTGCGCCGCGAAGTGAGCCTCAACATCAAGCGCCTGATGGACCTCGGCTGCTACCGCGGCCTCCGCCACCGCAAAGGCCTGCCGGTCCGCGGCCAGCGCACCCACACCAACGCGCGCACCCGCAAGGGTCCGAAGCGCGGCATCGTCCGCCGCGTCGTCAGCGCCGCGCCCCCCGCCGGCAAGTAAGGACACATCGACATGGCCGAAGAGCAGAAGCCGACCGCCGCACCGACGACCCCCGCAGCAGGCGCCGCCGCCACCCCGGCTGCCGCCGAGCGCAAGGGCAAGAAGAAGACCCGCAAGAACGTGCAGACGGGCATCGTCTACATCCAGAGCACGTTCAACAACACCATCATCACCATCACCGACGTTTCCGGGAACGTGCTTTCCTGGTCGTCCGCCGGCGCGCGCGGGTTCAAGGGCTCGCGCAAGTCGACGCCGTTCGCCGCCCAGGTGGCGGCGGGCGACGCGGCCGCCAAGGCGATGGAGCACGGCCTGAAGAACGTGTCCGTGCTGGTCAAGGGCCCCGGCGCGGGTCGGGAGTCGGCGCTGCGCGCGCTGGCCGCCGCCGGCCTGAAGGTCACGCTGATCCGGGACATCACGCCCATCCCGCACAACGGTTGCCGGCCGCCCAAGCGCCGTCGCGTCTAAGGAGCTTTCTCGAGATGGCTCGATACACGGAATCGTCTTGCCGCATCTGCCGGCGTGAAAATCTCAAGATGTACCTGAAGGGCGACCGCTGCTACACGGACAAGTGCGCCATCGAGCGCCGCCCGTATCCGCCGGGCCAGCACGGCCAGGGCCGCGCCAAGTTCTCCGAATACGGCGTGCAGCTGCGCGAGAAGCAGAAGGTGAAGCGGCTCTACGGCCTGCTCGAGACGCAGTTCCGCGGCTACTACCTGCGCGGCAGCGCCGCCAAGGGCAAGACCGGCGAGAACCTGCTCCAGTTCCTCGAGCAGCGCCTCGACAACGTGGTCTTCCGCCTCGGTTTCGCCGACACGCGCGCGGAGGCGCGCCAGCTCGTCCGGCACGGGCACTTCCGCGTCAACGACCGCAAGGTCAACATCCCCAGCTTCCAGGTGAAGGTCGGCGACGTGGTCGCGGTGAAGGAGAAGTCCCGCAAGGTCGTCCGCATCAACGAGGCGCTGGAGGCGGTCGACCGCCGCGGCGTTCCGGCCTGGCTCGATCTCGACAAGGGCGGCTTCAAGGGGACGGTGAAGTCCACCCCCAGCCGCGACGACATCACCATGCCCATCCAGGAGCAGCTGATCGTCGAGCTCTACTCGAAGTAGTGCGCAGGGCAGTACGCAGTTCCCGCAGCGGACGACCCAATGGTGCCCCGCAATTCCGCGGTGGAGACGGGCGGCGTTGCAAGGAGAAGAAACGTGGCAGAAGCATTGATTGCGAAGAACTGGCGCGACCTGATCAAGCCGCGCGGCCTGCACGTCGAGCAGGACACGCTGACCGACACCTACGGGAAGTTCGTCGCCGAGCCGCTCGAGCGCGGCTTCGGCATCACCCTCGGCAACGCGCTGAGGCGCGTGCTGCTCAGCTCGCTGCAGGGCGCCGCCATGACCAGCGTCCGCATCGAAGGCGTGGAGCACGAGTTCACCACCATCTCCAACGTTGCCGAGGACGTCACCGACATCATCCTCAACCTCAAGGAAGTCCTCCTCCGGATGCACACGCAGGAGGAGAAGACCATCCGCATCGAGGTGGAGGGGCCCAAGGAAGTCAAGGCCGGCGACGTCATCGTCGACCAGGACGTCGAGGTGCTGAATCCCGGCCATCACCTCTTCACCGTGTCCGAGGGCGGGCGCGTGCGGATGGAGATGACCTGCCGCCGCGGCCGCGGGTACGTCCCCGCCGAGCGGAACAAGGTGGTGGGCGCGCCCATCGGGGTGATGCCCATCGACTCGCTCTTCAGCCCGGTGAAGAAGGTCAACTACCAGGTGACCAACGCCCGCGTCGGGCAGGCCACCGACTACGACCGCCTCTCGCTGGAAGTGTGGAGCAACGGGTCGGTGACGCCGGCGGACGCGGTGGCGTTCGCGGCGAAGATCGTCAAGGAACAGCTCTCCATCTTCATCAACTTCGACGAGACCGAGGAGCCGGCCCCGATCGAGCTGCCGAAGAACGAGGAGAAGCTGAACGAGAATCTCTTCCGCTCGGTAGACGAGCTGGAGCTGTCGGTCCGCTCGGCCAACTGCCTGCAGAACGCCAACATCAAGACCATCGGCGACCTGGTGCAGAAGACCGAGGCCGAGATGCTGAAGACCAAGAACTTCGGCCGGAAGTCCTTGAAGGAGATCAAGGAAATCCTCGCCGAGATGGGGCTTGGCCTGGGAATGAAGCTGGAGAACTGGCCGCCCAAGCCGCCCACGGCCCAGGCGCCCGTCCTGAAGCAGTAAGGAGACCGCGATGTCCCGCCACGCCAATGCCGGCCGCAAGCTGAGCCGGAATACCAGCCACCGCAAGGCGCTGCTCGACAACCTGGTCCGGGCGGTGATCCTCAACGAGAGCATCCGCACCACCACGCCCAAGGCCAAGGAGGCGCGGCGGCTGGTGGAGCGGGTGATCACCAAGGCGCGCGACAACACGCTGGCCTCCCGCCGGGTCGTTCACAAGACGGTGCGCGATCAGGCGGCGCTGGCGAAGCTGTTCGAGAATATCGGCCCGCGCTTCAAGGAGCGCCCGGGCGGGTACACGCGGATCGTCCACGTGCAGAACCGGCTCGGGGACAACGCGCCGATGTCGATCCTCGAGCTGGTCGTGAAGGGCGAGAAGACGGAGCCGGAGCAGAAGCCCGCCGCGGAGAAGAAGGCGGAGAAGAAGGCGGCAGCGAAGGAGACCGGCGGCCAGGGCGCGGGCGAGAAGAAGCCTGCGAAGCAGAAGAAGGCCAAGAAGGAGAAGGAAGAGAAGGGCGAATAGCTCCGACTTTGCGCTCCCACCCCGAACTCGCCCCGGCGGCCGCGAGCTCGCCCCGGGGCGAGTTCAGTTTCGAACTCAATCAGTTCAGCCGGCTGAACCAAATAGCGGCGCAACCTCGCGCAAGCAGGGAGTAACGCGGCTCAGTCGCTGAGCCGCACGCGGATTCGCGCGATCAGCTCCTGGTTCTCGAACGGCTTGCGGATGAACTCCTCCGCGCCGGCGGCGAGAGCGCGCTCCACGACGTCCTTGCCCGGCCGGGCCGAGACAACGAACACCGGGACGTTGCGCGTGCGTGGATCCTTCTTCAGGGCACGGCAGAGATCGAGCCCGTCGCGGTCGGGCATGGCGATGTCCAGGAGCACCAGATGGGGGACCGCGTGCTCGAGCTTCTCCAGCGCCGCGGCGGCGCTGGTCGCCACGGTGGAGTCGATTCCCTCGAGCTCGAGCAGGGTGGCGAGGAAGGTGACGATCTCCGGGTCGTCGTCCACCACCAGGACGCGCCGGCGCGGCGATCGCTCTTCGGCTGCGCTCATTCGCGGAACTCCGCTTCGTAGCGCCCGGCGAGCGTATCGACGAGCAGCGTCTTGGGCGCCATGCTGCGCGGCGCGTAGGTGGCCCTGCCGGCCTGATCGCGGATGGCGAATTTGTTCACGGGGAGCATCACGTGGCCGCCGGGGCCGACTTCCTCCGTCCGAAACTGATAGATGCCGTTCAGCGTCAGCCGGACGTTGTGCCATGATTTCGGGGAATCGTTGCGCACGAAGATCTGCGTCATGGCCGGCACCTCGACGCGCTGGACGCGCACATACGCGCCCAGCACATTATCGGTGTACAGCTGGCCGACCAACGTAGCCGCCACGATCAAGCCGTAGCTCCCCAGCGCGTAAGCGCGCCACCGGGAGTGTTCGGGCCGCGCCCGGAAGTCCGCAAGCGCGTTGCCACTCCGGGTGGCGACGCGCCCGAAGCTCGACCCCGTCATCCGGATCAGCCCACGCGCCGCCGCTGCGAGCCCGCTTCCGATGGCAGCGCCCAGTCCACGCTTCTGTGGCGCTGCTGCCGCTGCCGGCGCTGCCGGCGGTCGGGTGACTTCTCCCACCGAGCCATCGTACCCGATGAAGTCGCCATGGCAAGCAGGGCCCGGGCGAAGAGTGCTGAACGAGCGATTTATCGGGGATTTCCGGTCGCTCCCGGGTGATGACGCTCTGTGTCAACCGAAGGAGATCCCGCGCGCGGGCTCAATGCCACGCAGCGCGCCGGAACCCCGGGTCCTGCGCCCAGCGGGAAAACGCCGGGTCGTCCTGCATCTGGGCGAGCGACCGGTCGGTCGCCTCCTGCACGGCCGCATCGAGGGCGGCGCCTTTGAGCCCCTGTTCCGCGAGCCGCGTCCGCGCGTCCGGCTCCACCCTCTTCGCCGCTTCGCTCAGCGCCTGGGCGGCAGACGCTGCGTTCCCGCGCGCGGCAAACACCCGCGCGCGTCCATGGTAGCCCTGCGGCGACCCGGGAGCGACCGAGAGCAGGCGATCGAACGTCGCGCCCGCTTCCGGAATCTGGCCGTCCTCGAGCAACGCCAGGCCGTATTGGTACAGCGCGGGAACGTTGTCCGACTTGAGGTGGACGGCCCGCTCGTAATCCGCGAGCGCCGCCTTCCGGTCTCCGGCGCGCGCGGCGAGATTCCCGCGCGAGAGCAGCAGGAAGAGGTTGGTCGGCGCGCCCTCCAGCGCGGCGCTCAACTCGGCCCGCGCAGCCACCACATCTCCCGTTTCCCCGAGCACGCGCGCAGCGCCGATCCGGGCGGTGACCGAGCCGGGGTCGACGGCAGCGGCGTCCCGATATGCGGCGAGCGCCTCCTGCTTCCGGCCGAGATCGTAGAGCGCGTCGCCGAGCCGCTCCCGCGCCTGCGCGCTGCGGGGGGCGAGGCGCGCTGCCTCGCGGTACTCCGCCACCGCTTCCTGCGGATGCCCGGTATTTACCAGCACGTTCCCGCGTGCGAGATGCGGCGCCGAAGCGTCGGTGTTGCAGGCGCACGCGAGCGCCAGCGCGAGAGCAGCTCCGGATCTCATGGCGGGCGGAGGATAATCGAGAAGATCCAGCGGAAAAAGCGCTTCTTACGCCGGGGGCAGCGTGAGCACGAACGCCGCGCCCGATCCCCCGTCGCGGAGCGTGAGCGTGCCGCCGTGGGCCTGAGCAATGTCCCGGCTGGTGGAGAGGCCCAGCCCGTTTCCGCCCGGGCGCGTGGTGACGAAGCGCTGGAAGATGCGATCGCGATTTTCGGGCGGCACTCCAGGACCGTCGTCCGTCACGGTCACTTCCGCCCGCCCATCCGTCGTCCGCGCGGTGCTGATGCTGATGCGCGTCCGCGCGAAGTCCAAGGCGTTCAGGAGCAGGTTCAGCAGGAGCTGGCGGATGGCGAACGGATCCGCATCCACCCGCGGCGGCTCTCCCGTCGCCTGCTCCAGCTGCAGGTCCTTGATCCGCGCCATCGGCCGGACCATCTGCAGCGCGTCGCTGACCAGCTCGTTCACGTCCTGTGGCCGCCGCGGCACCTTTTCTCCGGCGGAGTAGCTGAGAAAGCTCTGCAGCTGCGCAACGGTCCGCCGGGTCTCGTTCTCCAGTTCCTTGAGATGCCGGGTGACCTTGGGGTCCGACCGCGCTCGTTCCGCCGCCGTCCGCGCGAGCTCGGCGAACCCGAGCACCACCGTCAGCGCGTTCTTCATCTCGTGCGCGAATCCCGCCGTCAGCAGACCCACCGTGCTCGTCCGCTGCGCTCTCTCCAGCGCGACGGAGATCTCCGCCAGCCGGCGCTGCAGCGTCCAGGCAGCCGCCACGCCGCCCGCAGCCAGGAGCAGGACGGCAAGATACTGCAGTCCGCCGAGGTTCACGCCCTTCCACAGTGAGACGACGAGCACGATGGTCGAGAGCAAAAAGATGATCGGCCCCCAGTACAGTGCAGCCATCGCCACCTGCCGCGCGCGGAGCGCGGCGAGAATGCCGGGCGAGGTGGGGCGCCGCTTCTTCACGCGCGCCATATAGCAGAAGTGGAATGCGGAGCGCCCACGATCCATCATGCGCCCCATGGGCCTGCAAGGGCGGCGCGTGCTCCTCTGCGTAGGGGGCGGCATCGCGGCATACAAAGCCTGCGAGCTCGCCCGCCTGCTCGTGAAGGACGGCGCGCAGGTCCGTGTCGCTCTGACCCCCGCCGCGCAGCGGTTCGTCACCGCCCTGACGTTCCAGGCGCTGACGGGCTCGGCGGTAGCCGCCGACATCTTCTGCGCCGAGCAGGAGCTCGCCGCGGGCCACATCGCGCTCGCCGATTGGGCCGAGCTGGCCGTCGTCGCGCCGGCGACGGCGAATCTCCTCGCGCGGCTGCGGATCGGGCAGGCCGACGACGCCGCGGCGGCGGCCCTCCTGGCGATCGATCCCCGCCGCTGGCTGCTCGCGCCGGCGATGAACGAGAAGATGTGGGCGAGCCCCGCGGTCGAAGAGAACGTGCGGGTGCTCCGCGAGCGCGGAGCACGGATGGTCGGCCCGGCGATCGGCGAGATGGCGGAGCGAAGCCACGTCGGTCCGGGGCGCATGTCGGAGCCGGCAGAGATCTTCGCCGCCTGCCAGCAGGCGCTCGCGCCTCGCGATCTGGAGGACGTCCCGGTGCTGGTCACCGCCGGGCCCACCCGGGAGATGCTCGACCCGGTCCGTTACCTCTCGAACCCGTCCTCGGGCCGGATGGGATACGCGCTTGCCGAAGCGGCCCGCGACCGCGGCGCGCGCGTGACGCTGATCTCCGGCCCGGTGGAGCTTCCCAAGCCGCCGCAGGTCGACATGGTGGAGGTGGTCTCGGCGGAGGACCTCGCGCGCGCCGTGGGCGAGCGTCTCGACGGCGTCCGCGTGGTGGTGATGGCCGCTGCCGTCGCCGATCAGCGTCCTTCGAAGCGCGCTTCACAGAAGGTGAAGAAGAAGCCCGGCGACGAGACCGTCACCCTGGTGCGGACGCCCGACATCCTGGCCTCCCTCGGCGAGCGCGCGCAGCGGCCCCTCCTGGTCGGCTTCGCGGCCGAGTCGGAGAACGTCGAAGGGAATGCGCGCGACAAGCTCCTGCGCAAGAACCTCGACTTGATCGTCGCCAACGACGTGGCCGATGCCTTCGGCAAGACCACCAACAAGGTCCTGGTGCTCGGAAAGGATGGCGCGCGCCGGGAGCTGGCCGGGCCGAAGCAGACGGTGGCGCACGCCATCTGGGACATG
>VBKI01000091.1:71130-72689 GCA_005879535.1 Deltaproteobacteria bacterium
GGCGAGATGGGAGAGTGCACGCGCTGCAAGCTGCACAAGGGCCGGACGAACATCGTCTTCGGGGTAGGGAATCCGGAAGCGCGCCTGATGTTCGTAGGGGAGGCGCCGGGCGAGGACGAGGATCTCCAGGGTTATCCATTCGTGGGGAAGGCCGGACAGCTTCTGACGAAGATGATCGAGGCGATGGGCCTGCGCCGCGATGACGTCTACATCTGCAACACCGTCAAGTGCCGCCCCCCCAACAACCGCAATCCCGAGCCCGACGAGCTGCTCGCCTGCGAGCCGTTCCTCAAGGGCCAGCTCGGCGCCGTCAAGCCGGCGGCGATCGTGACCCTGGGCAAGTTCGCGGCTCAGGCGCTGCTGCGCGAACAGACGCCGATCACCCGGCTGCGCGGCCAATGGCGCGAGTACGAGGGCATTCCCGTGATGCCCACGTTCCATCCCGCCTATCTGCTGCGGAGCCCCGGTGAGAAGGGCAAGGTCTGGGAGGACCTGAAGCAGGTGATGAAGAAGCTCGACCTTCCGCTGCCGAAGGGAGGCGCATCGTGATCGTCGCGCTGCTCCTCGCCGCCGCACCGGTGGTGCACTACGCCGAATTCACCGGTTCCGTCGATCCCGGCTCCGGCGCGTTCCTCATCGCCGCAATCCACGACGCGCAGGAGAAGGGCGCCGAAACCCTGGTGGTCCGCCTCGACACGCCGGGCGGGCTGCTTTCGACCACCCGCGACATCGTCCAGGCGGAGCTGAACGCGAAGGTGCCCATCGTCTTCTGGGTGGGACCCCCCGGAGCCCGCGCCGGATCCGCCGGAGTGTTTCTCACCATGGCGGCCCACGTCGCCGCAATGGCGCCGTCGACGAACATCGGCGCGGCGCACCCGGTCGAGATCTTAGGCTCGAGCCCGGAAGAGAAGAAAGGCGATCGGAGCGCCATCTTCCAGAAGCTGGAGAACGACACCGCCGCGTTCGTCCGGGGCATCGCCGAGCGGCGGTCGCGCAACGTCGAGTGGGCGGAAAAGGCGGTGCGCGAGAGCGAGAGCATTACCGCCTCCAAGGCGCTCGAGCTGCACGTCATCGACCTGACCGCGGAGGATCTGCCCGAGCTCCTCCGCAAGATCGACGGCCGCAAGGTCGACCTCGGCGGCGGCGACCGGCGCACGCTGCACACCGCAAGCGCGGAGATCCGCAACGTCCCTTGGGCGGTGAAGGACCAGGTCCTGCACGGCATTGCCAATCCCGAGGTCGCGTTCCTGATCTTCGGCCTAGGCGTGATCGGAGTGATGCTGGAGCTGTTTCATCCCGGAACCATCGTGCCGGGCGTAGTGGGCGGCATTTGCTTGTTGGTGGCTGCCATCGCCTTCCAGATGTTGCCGGTAAACATCGGCGCGCTCCTGCTGATCGCGGTCGGCATCGCCTTCTTCATCGCCGAGATGTACGTAGGCGGTCACGGCGGCTTCGTCGCCGCGGGCCTGGTCTGTGTCGTGATCGGGTCGCTCTTGCTCATCGGTCCCGTCGGGAAGGGTTTCTACGCCGACGCCGACTTCGGGCTCGGCTGGCGCATC
>VBKI01000091.1:72709-149708 GCA_005879535.1 Deltaproteobacteria bacterium
CGCGCGCCAGCCGCTCCGGGCCGGCGGCTACTCGCTGATCGGCGAAGTGGGAGAGGTGCGCGAGGACGGGACCGTGCTGGTGCAGGGCGAGCTGTGGAAAGCCACCAGCGCGGCGCCGCTCGTTCCCGGCGATCGGGCCCGGGTGCTCGCCGTGCACGGACTCACCCTGATCGTGGCGCCTGAGGGCGCCCCACTGACAAAGGCAAGCTCATGATCTACTGGGTCTTCGTCGTCCCCGTCCTGTTCTGGATCATCTCCGGCCTGCGCGTCATCCAGGAGTACGAGTCGGGCGTCATCTTCCGGCTCGGCCGCTTCGCGGAAGTGAAGCGCGCCGGGCTCAACTGGATCGTTCCCGGGGTGGACCGGATGGTGAAGGTGGACCTCCGCACCGTGACCCGCGACGTTCCACCGCAGGACGTGATCACGCACGATAACGTCAGCCTGAAGGTCTCGGCCGTCATCTACTTCCGGGTGATCGACGCGGAGAAAGCAATCATCCAGGTGGAGAACTTCCTCTACGCCACCTCGCAGCTCTCGCAGACCACGCTGCGCAGCACGCTCGGCAAGCTCGACCTCGACGATCTGCTGGCCCAGCGCGAGAAGATCAACAAGGAGCTCCAGCAGGTCCTCGACCTGCACACCGAGCCCTGGGGCATCAAGGTGACCGCGGTCGAGGTCAAGGCCATCGATCTTCCGCCGGAGATGCAGCGGGCGATGGCGCGGCAGGCAGAGGCGGAGCGCGAGCGGCGCGCCAAGGTGATCGCCGCCGAGGGCGAGTACCAGGCGGCGGAGAAGCTGGGGATGGCCGCGGACGTGATCCAGGCGCATCCGTCGGCGCTGCAGCTCCGCTATCTGCAGACGCTGGTCGAGATCAGCGCCGAGAAGGCGAGCACCACCATCTTCCCGGTGCCCATCGACCTGCTCACGCCCTTCATCAAGCTTGCGCAGGGAGCCGCCGATCAGCAGCAGCTTCCGCCGCAGCGGGTTCCCATCGGAGTGACGCGTGAGTGATCCGTACGGGCTGCGGCGGGTGGTGCGCCCCAAGGGCGTGCTGCCGCAGCAGGCGGAGGTGATCGATCCGCGCCTGCCGCTCGGGCCCGACGAGGTCGCCATCGACGTCGAACGCCTGAACATCGACGCGGCTTCTTTCCGGCAGCTGCAGGAGGAGTGCAAGGGCGACGTCCCGCGGATCGCCGCCCGGATCCGCGAGATCGTCGCGGCCCGCGGAAAGATGCAGAACCCCGTCACCGGGTCCGGAGGGATGCTGATCGGCAGGGTGGCGGAAGTCGGACCGGAGCATCCCGCGCGCGGCGAGCTGGAGCGTGGCGACCGGATCGCGACGCTGGTGTCGCTCACGCTGACGCCACTGTCACTCGAGGAGATCCAGGCGGTGCATCCGCACGCCGAGCGCGCCGACGTGCGCGGGCGCGCCGTGCTGTTCGCCACCGGCTTGTGGGCGCGGCTCCCCGAGGATCTGCCGGAGGCAACGGCTCTCGCCGTGCTCGACGTCTGCGGAGCTCCGGCGTGGGTGGCTCGGCTGGCGTCCAAAGGTCAGCGCTTGCTGGTCGTAGGCGCGGGCAAGAGCGGATCGCTCGCCTGCGCGCAGGCCCGCAGGAACGGCGCCCACGTCACCGTTCTCGATTACCGGCGGGACGTCGCCCAGGGCCTCGTCTCGGACGGGCTCGCCCACGCGTGGCTTGCCGCGGACGCGACGCGCCCGCTCGAGGTCTACGCGCTGACGAAGGGCGAGTTCGACGTGGTGGTGAACTGCGCCAGCGTTCCCGGCACCGAGATGGCGAGCATCCTCTCCACGCGCCAGGGCGGAGAGGTCCTCTTCTTCAGCATGGCGACCTCCTTCACGGCCGCGGCGCTGGGCGCCGAAGGAGTCGGCAAGGACGTCCGCCTGACGATCGGCAACGGCTACGCGCAGGGGCACGCGGAGCTGGCGCTGGATCTGGTCCGCGAGACGCCGGCGCTGCAGAAGATCTTCGCTGCCCGGGTGGCCTAGGTGGCGCGGGACGCCTGCGCCGTCGTGCTCGCGGGCGGCGAGAGCCGGAGATTCGGCAGCGACAAGGCACTCGCCCGATTCCGCGGTGAGCCGCTGATCGCGCGCGTGGTCCGCGAGCTGCGGAACGTCGGATTCAACCAGGTCGCCATCGCCGCGAAGGAACCGGAAAAGTACGCCGACGCGGCACCGGGGGCCGAGCTTCTCCGCGATGTCCGCCCCATTCAAACTCCGCTCGCAGGGCTCGCCGCCGGACTGCGCGCCTCGCGGCACGCGCTGGTCTTTGCCTGTGCCGCGGACATGCCCTTTGCGGCAGATGCCGCGTTGATCGACGCCCTCACCGCGGCCATCGCCGGACACGATGCCGCCGTGCCCCACGCCGCCGGCTCGCTGCAGCCTCTTTGCGGCCTCTGGTGGAAGGACGCGTGCCTTCGCGCTGCCGAAGCGCTGCTCGCGAGACCGCGGCCCCCCGGCCCACGCGCCATCCTGCCGCTGGTCCGCGCCGCACGCCTCGATTGGCCGGATCCCCGTCCGTTCCTCGACGCGGACACCCCCGAGGTCCTACGCGAGCTGGAGCTCGCTTCGTAAGGCGGTGGCGAGCCGCGCGAACTGATCCTCGGAGTTGTACGCCTGCGCCGAGATCCGGATCAGCTGCCGGGGCAGCGCCGGAAACGGCATGACCGGAACCTCGATGTCATGCCTCTCGAGCAGCGCCCGCTGCAGCGGATGCCAGAAGACGCCGCGCGCCAGGGGCATCTTGCCTTTCGCGTCCGGCAGCGGAACCGAAGCGAGCGATCCCAGCATCTCCTCGGGCGCCGGCGCTTCGACGCGGAGCGCCTCGCAGAGCAGCTTCCGGCCGCGCACCGCCAGCGCATGGTTGCGCTCGATCAAGTCCGGCCACCCTCCGGGAAACAGGGAGCCGAGAAAGCGCAGCGCGTGCGGGATGCAAAGAAAGGGAGTGGGATCGTCGGTCCCGGTCCAGTCGAACTCCAGTCGGAACCGCGAGCGCTCCGTTCGCGCGGCGTTCGCCCCGTGGCTGATCGTCAGGGGACGGATGCGCTGCTGGCGATCGCGCCGCACGTACAGGAACGCGGCTCCCTTCGGCGCGCAGAGCCACTTGTGGCAGTTGCCCGTGAAGTACGCGGCGCCGATCCCGCGCAGATCCAGCGGCATCATCCCCGGCGCGTGCGCTCCGTCGATGAGGGAGTCGATGCCCCTTTCCTGAAGACGCCCGACGATCTCCTCGACAGGAAAAATGATCCCGGTCGGGCTGGTCACATGATCGAGCAAGGCCAGCCGGGTCCGGGCCGTGACGGCACCGAGCACCGCATCGACGACCTGCGAGGGCCCGGCGATGGGCCACGGCACCGCCGCCACCACGACTTTCGCGCCGCGCCGTTCCTGCCAGCGCAGCGCGTTCCGGCAGGCGTTGTAGGCGTGGTCGGTGGTGAGCAGCTCGTCGCCCGGCTCGAGCTCGAGCGAGCGGATCACGGTGTTCACGCCGCTGGTCGCGTTCGGAACGAACGCGAGATCGTCCGGATCTGCCCCGATGAACCGCGCCAGATCTCCCCGGGCTTCGTCGAGCAGGCCCTCGAGATCGCGTGCCAGGAACTGCAGCGGCTGCCGCTCCATGCGCGCGCGCAGCTCCGTCTGCGCCTCGAGCACCGGCTTCGGGCAGGCTCCGAACGAGCCGTGGTTGAGGAAGTCGATGCGCGGGTCGAGCGTCCAGTGCTGCGCGAGCGGATTAGCCACGCTTCGGCTCGGGCGGGAGCTGATCGACGAAGGCGACCTCGGTGAATCCGAGCCCGACGAAGAGCGAGCGCAACGACTGCCGCGCCGACTCGCGGGCGCGTTCCTGAAGGTCCTTGTCGGCGCCGACCTCCGCCTCGAAGGCGTTCCGCGCGCGCTCGAAGAGCTGCGCCGTCTGGGCGGAGCTCAGGTTCGAGCCGATCACCTCGACCTCAGCGGGGCGCAGCTCCACCTGCGTCTGGACTCGCGGCAAGACCACTTCCACCCGGCGCCCTTCGACGCGTAGCGAGGCGGTATCCAGCTTGCGAAGATCGAGTCCGAGGTGCGCGACGGCAAAGACGATGGCACGCCCGCGCGGTGGCCTCACCGAGTAGCTCGCCCACTCGACGAGCGAAGCCCAGGCGGTGGCCTGCTCGCGCGGGTCGGGAGAGAAATCGATCTTCTTGTAGAGCGAGACGTCGAGAGTCTCCAGCCGCGCCACCTCGCGGATCTTCAGCACCAGCGCCTGCGCGTCGGGCAGTCGCGGCTCGCGGTGCGTGAAGTGCCAGACGAGGGCGGCGCCGAGCACGAACGCGAGCAGCAGGGCGGCGAGGGCGAGCAGGTTTCGCATTCGAGTGAGCATACCGCGTCGCGGGGTTACGTTTTCTTACATTGACCTCCGTCGGCCCTCTCTCTACGGTGATTGAGAGTCGCTCAACGGAGGCTTTTCTTGGCGAAGCGCACCCTCCTGCTGTTCCTGGCCGTGGCGGCGTGCCGATCCGGCTCCGACGAGAATGCGCTGCCGTCCTTTGTGGTCCCGGGGTCGGTCGTCACCACGTCGTACGACGGCGGCAGCGACGATCTGCTGACCGGCGGCCTGGGCGTGGCGGGCCTGGGGCAGGCGACGCCGATCAGCCCTACCACTCCGCCTGCGCCGGGATTCGTCGATCCGGCGAATCCCACGGCAGCGGAGTTGAGGACTCGAGCGATCTACGTGAACTACCGCGCGCTCGTGGATCCCATCTTCAACGGCGGCTACGCCACCCTGTACGGCCCGAACGTCGACGTGAACGGGAATCCCACGTTCAACCCTGGCCGGATCGCCGGTGAAGAATGGCTTGCCTACGACGACGACGGCACCGGTCGCGTCAACGTCACCATGATGGTGCAGGTGCCCGCGAGCTTCAATCAGGACAAACCGTGCATCGTGACCGGCACGTCGTCGGGATCGCGCGGGGTATACGGCGGCATCGCCACAGCGGGAGACTGGGGCCTCAAGAACGGCTGCGCCGTCGCCTACACCGACAAGGGCAGCGGGATGGGCGTCCATGACCTGCGGAACAACACCGTCAATCAGATCGACGGCATCCGTGACGCCGCCCCCGACGCCGGCACCGGATCCAACTTCACCGCCGCGCTGACCGACGCCGAGCGGACTGCGTTCAACACGGCGAGCTCGGACCGGCTCGCCGTCAAGCATGCGCACTCGCAGCTCAACCCGGAAAAGGACTGGGGCCTCTACACGCTGCACGCCATCGAGTTCGCGTACTACGTGCTGAACCAGAAGTTTGGCACGCGCAGTAGCGACGCCGGCAGCGCTACCGTCGCCCGCAAGTACCATGCCGGTCAGATCCTCACGATCGCTGCGAGCGTCTCGAACGGCGGCGGCGCGTCGCTGGCGGCGGCCGAGCAGGACGGGCAGCACTGGATCAGCGGCGTCGTCGTCGGCGAGCCCCAGGTCCAGGTCGCATCGACCTCCGCCATCCAGCGCGGCGGAAGCGCGGTCGCGGCCAAGGCGAAGCCGCTCTACGACTACATGACCCTTGCCGCGCTCTACCAGGGCTGCGCCGCCGGGGCCGCAATCTACTCCTCGAACGCCAACATGAACTTGCTGACGGCCACGCAGATCACCAACCGATGCGCGGGCCTGAAGGCGAAGAGTCTGCTGACCGCGACCACCCAGCAGGCCCAGTCCGACGAGGCCCTGCAGAAGCTTCGCGACGCCGGCTATGAGGCGGACTCCGACCTCCTCCACAGCACGCACTTCAGCACGTACGCCACGCCGGCAGTCGCGCTCACGTACGCGAACGCGTACGCGCGGGCGAGCGTGAAGGACAACCTCTGCGACTACAGTTTCGCCGCGGTGGATTCACAGGCGAGCGGCCTGGTGGTGCCTGTCAACTCGACGACCGCGAACGCGCAGGGGCTGGCACAGATCTTCGCCAACGGCAACGGCGTTCCGCCCACCGGACCCATCGAGATCATCAACAACAAGGCCGTCGGCGGACCGCACCGGGATCAGGTTTCGCTCTCCGCCTCGACCAACGCCGCGGACTTGAACATCGACGGCGCGGCCTGCTTGCGCGGCCTCTGGACCGGCACCGTCGACGGGTCGGGTGCGCCGCTAACCGGGACCCTGCTGTCCCAATCGAACGCGTTGAAGTCCGCCGTGCAGCAGGTGCAGCGCAGCGCGAGATTGCACGGCATTCCCACCATCCTCGTCCAGGGGCGCAACGATGCGCTGGTGCCCGTCAACCACGCCTCGCGCGCCTACTACGGCGCGAACAAGCTGGCGGAGGGCGCGAACAGCCCCCTCTACTACTACGAAGTCACCAACGCGCAGCACTTCGATACCTTCATCGGGGCGTTCGCCGGCTACCAGACGCGCTTCATCCCGCTGCACCGCTACGTCATCGAGTCGCTCGACTTCATGTACAAGCATCTGCGCGATGGCGCTGCGATCCCTCCCAGCCAGGTGGTCCGCACCACGCCGCGCAGCTCGGGCAACAACCTGATCTCCAAGTCACAGAACGTACCGGACATTCCCGCGACCCCCGTGGCCGCGAACTTGATCACCTTCTCCAACGGCACCCTCAACATCCCGGAGTAGCGCCCGCCTTGCCCAAGGAGCTGCCTTGGGATAGACGCACCCGTCCCCATGGCGCAGCTCTTCGTCGACGCTGAGAAGATCGCCCGCGCGCGCGAGCTCGCCCGCAGCGCCGCGATGGGTGTGCAGGCGTTCATCGGTCGCCACACCACGGTCTCCATCGAGCGCACCGTCCTGCGGCTGCTCGGGATCTCCGGCACCGGTGCCCGCGGTGCTCCGCTGGCGAATCTGATGGTCGACCGCCTGCGCGACGCCCGCGTGTTGCAACGGGGCGCGGCGTACTGGCTGGGCCGCGCCCTGCGCGCGTCGCCGGGGAAGGATCCGCTGCAGGCGATCGAGCGAATCGCGGCGCATCCCGAGAAGCTGCCACCGCTTCCCGCCGCCGAGGACCAGCAGCTCCGCGAGGAGATGCGCGCGGAGACGCGCGCCGCGGTCCGGGAGCTGCAAGCGCGCATCGACGAGCGCAAGCAGCGCAAGCGCGACCTTCGCGTCGGATCGTTCGATGGCGCGCCCTGGAAGTACGTCATCGTCGCCACCGGCAATATCCACGACGACGTGGAGCAGGCGAAAGCCGCCGCCGAGCAGGGCGCCGACGTGATCGCCGTCATCCGCAGCACGGCGCAGTCGCTGCTCGACTATGTTCCGCACGGCGCCACCACCGAGGGATTCGGCGGCACCTACGCGACCCAGGAGAACTTCCGCATCATGCGCGAGGCGCTCGACGAGGAGTCGAAGCGCCTCGGGCGCTACGTCCACCTGACGAACTACAGCTCCGGTCTCTGCATGCCGGAGATCGCCTTCATGGCCGCGTACGAGCGTCTGGACATGCTGCTCAACGACGCCATGTACGGCATCCTCTTCCGCGACATCAACATGCAGCGGACGTTCTGCGACCAGTATTTCTCCCGCCGCATCTGCGCCTTCGCGGAGATCATCATCAACACCGGCGAGGACAACTACATCACCACCGCCGACGCGGACGAGGCGGCGCACACCGTGATCGCCTCGCAGCTGATCAACGAGACCTTCGCCCGCCTCGCCGGCATGAAGGAGGAACTGATCGGCTTCGGCCATTCCTTCGAGATCGATCCGGCCCGCGAGGACACGCTCTTGCGCGAGTTCGCGATGGCGATGATGGTCCGGGAGCTCTTCCCTCGCAGTCCGATCAAGTACATGCCTCCCACCAAGCACAAGGAGGGCGACATCTTCTTCAGCCACGCCTACGACGTGATGTCCGATCTGGTCGCCATCGCCACCGGGCAGCGCATCCAGCTCCTGGGCATGATGACGGAAGCGATGCACAATCCCTTCCTCATGGATCGCTACGTGGCGCTCAAGTCCGCCTCGTACGTGTACCGGGGCGCGCGGCACCTGGGCGACGAAATCCGTTTCCAGCCCGACGGGATCGTCGCCCGGCGGCAGCGCGAGGTGTTCGACCAGGCCCTCGCGCTGCTCGAGGAGGTTGCCAAGGACGGGATGATGGCTGCCATCGGCAAGGCGCGGTTCGGCGACACCGCGCGCACACCCGAAGGAGGGAAGGGGCTCGACGGAGTGGTGGAGAAGGCCCCCGACTACTTCAACCCCTTCCTCGAGATCCTCGAGGGCGCGGCGTGAGCACCGAGAAGGAAAAGCAGCTCATCCGGCCGTACGGCGATCGCAAGGACGACGGCGTCATCCAGCTCTCCTTCGTCCTGCCCGTGCCCAGCAGCGAGAAGGCGAAGGAAGCCGCGGCGACGGTGGCGAAGAAGCTGGGCCTCTCCCACGTGCTCGTCGCCTGCATGGAGAAAGCGGGCGAGGGCTACAGCTTCTTCGTCGTGTACGGCCGAACGCACATGCAGCTCGACTACAATTCCATCGAGGTGCCCGAGGTCGTGCACCGCAAGCACGGCTACGACGAGCTGAACGAGGTCATCCGCCGCGACCTCGGCCGCCGCATCGTGGTGGTCGGCGCCTGCATCGGGACCGATTCGCACACCACGGGCATCGACGCGATCATGAACATGAAGGGTTTCGCCGGCGACTACGGGCTCGAGCGCTATCCGATGTTCCGCGCCGTCAACCTCGGGTCGCAGGTGGACCCGGAGCACCTGGTCCAGCGCGCCAAGGAGGAAAACGCCGACGCCGTCCTGGTCAGCAAGGTCGTCACCCAGCGGGACGTGCACAAGGAGGACGCCCGGGCACTGATCGACGCCGCGAAGCAGCAGGGCGTGTTCGAGAAGACCATCTTCCTCTTCGGTGGCCCGCGGGTCGATCACAAGACTGCCCTGGAGCTGGGGTTCGACGCCGGGTTCGGTCCCGGCACCCGGCCCAGCGACGTCGCGAATTACATTTATTATCGTCTACTGGAAAGAATGGGCCGCCCGCCACCACCACAGAAGACGGCCCATGGTACGCAGGACGCCACGGTCCCGGCGACCGGCGAGAAGCTGGGAGAGACGCTGTGAAGGTGACGCTCAGGGTCAGGCTCTCCGCGCACGACGCGCACTACGGTGGCGGGTTGGTCGATGGCGCGCGCGTGCTCGGCCTCTTCGGCGACGCCGGCACCGAGCTGCTCATCCGCAACGACGGAGATGAAGGCCTCTTCCGCGCGTACGAGTCGGTCGAATTCCTCGCCCCGCTGCACGCCGGCGATTTCGTCGAGGTGGACGCGGAGCTCGTCTCGGTGGGAAAGACCAGCCGCAAGGTGCGGTTCGAGGCGCGCAAGTACATCTCGCCCCGGCCGGATGTTTCCGACTCCGCCGCCGACCTGCTGCAGGAACCGGTGGTGGTCTGCCGCGCGGTGGGAACCTGCGTGATCCCGGCGGCAAAGCAGAGGCGCAAGTGACTCCTGCGATCATCACCGCCGCGATCTGCGGAGCGGAGACCACGCGCGAGATGACGCCGTACCTGCCGATCACCGCCGACGAGCTGGCGGAAGAAGCGGCCCGGTGCCAGCAGGCGGGCGCCTCCGTCATCCACCTCCACGTCCGGCACGACGACGGTACGCCGACGCAGGATCGCGCCCTGTTCCAGAAGGCGCTCGATGCCATCCGCCGCCGGACCGACGTGATAGTCCAGACCAGCACTGGCGGCGCGGTGGGCATGAGCGCCGACGAGCGGGCGCAGCCGCTCGAGTGCGCTCCGCCGCCGGACATGGCGACGCTGAACGCCGGGTCGCTCAACTTCGGCGACGACGTCTTCCTCAATCCATTTCCGCTGGTGCGTGACTTCGCCGGCCGCATGCGCGCCAGACGAATTGCTTACGAGCTGGAGTGCTACGACGTCGGTCACGTCGAGGCCTGCCTGCGCCTGGCCGAAGAGGGCGTGATCGATCTGCCGGCCCATTTCGACTTCGTGATGGGCGTCCGCGGAGGGATCCAGGCGAGCGAGGACAACCTGACGTTCCTGGTCATGAAGCTGCCGCGCGGCTGTACATTCAATGTCGCGGGAATCGGGCGCCATCAGCTTCCGATGGCGGAGCTGTCGCTGCGGATGGGCGGGCACGCTCGCTGCGGGCTCGAGGACAACGTCTATCTGAGCAAGGGCGTGCTGGCGAAGGGCAGCTTCGAGCTCGTCGCGAAGATCGCGGAAATGGCGCGCGCCAGCGGCCGGGAGGTCGCCACGCCGGTGCAGGCGCGCGAGATCCTGCGCATTCCCGGGAGGCGGCAATGAGATGGCGCATCGCCAGGTTTCGCGTCCGCGCCTCCGAGGCGGCGGCGGCGGAGAAGGCGATCATCGCCTTCGTCTCCAAGGTCGCCGACGAGCCGGGCACGCTTCGCTACGAGTCGTTCCGGGAGGCCGACGGCGTCTCCTACGTGCACTTGATGGGATTCGCCGACGAGGTCGCGGAAGAGGCGCACAAGAAAACCGACCACGTGAAACAGTTCGTCGCCGATCTGTACCCCAAATGCGAGGCGCCGCCGGTCTTCGTCGATCTGAAGATGATCAGCGGCGCCGGTCGCTAGCGCGCTCTTGCAGAGGCGCCGCGGCAATTCCGCGGGCGGGCGGACAAGCCCACGACGCTGCTGTTCGATCGGGCGGTCCAGACGTTGGGCGGGGTACGCTCCTTGCCGGTCAGGTCGTAGCCTCCTTGCAGCAGCCGTGCGCTCGCGCACCGGAGGCATCGTATGCGTCTCACGGCGATCTGCTCTTGCATCGTGATCGGGTGCGGTCTGGCGAGTTGTGGAACCAGTTCGGCTTCGCCAGGATCGGGCAGCGGCGGATCCGCCAGCGATGGAGGAGTTGCATCCGACGGCGGCGGGAGCAGCACGGATGCGGGGACCGGCCAAGGCGGCGCGAGCGATGCAGGGACGGCAGCAGATGGTGGTGGCGATAGCGGTCCGGGCGGCGGGTCTGACGGCGGCTCCGGCGGTGGTGGCGGGGGGTCGGGTGGCACGGGCGATGGTGGGTCGGGCGGGACGACCGCATCCGACTGCGACAGCCTGATGCCCGCGGCGCCGGGCGCGCCATTGCAGTTCCGTTGGGCCGGCCGGGATCTGGTTAACGGCTCATGCTCCATCGGTGATGTCGACGGCACCGGTCACATCGCTTTGCTCTGGCAGGACAATAACCAGCCGGGTGACAGCCACTATTTGTTCGTCGATTCGTCCACCGGCAGCTCCGCTGGATCGTACACGGGGACGTGGCTGCTCGGGCTGATCGGGCAGCTCAGCGGGTTCATGGGCGCCGACTGCTTCGACACGTATTGCACACAAGGGGACTACGTCGTGCTCAGCCCGACCGGAGGGCTCCTCTACAGGAGCGGTCCCGATGAAACACCGGGCAGATCGCTATTCAACGATCCGACCGGCGGAATGATCCGCGAGCGCGTGAAGAGAGACAGCGGCAACTTCCTTCTCCTGCTCGACGCGATCGAGGCTTCCGGCGGCATCCGCTGGACGCGTCAGATCCCCGACGTCTTCCCGGACAGCGGCTTCACCCCGCACGCGACAGTCGGCGTGGACCGCAAGGGCAACGTGCTCGCGATCTGGTCTCGATCGGGAGAGAACCGGGGACAGTGGTTCGACCATGATGGCAACGCCGGGCCGGTGTTCGTCACGACCACGAATTCCGTGGGGGAGCTCGTGGACCGCGTAGGCGATGGACTCTTCGTCTATGGCGGCATCCAAGGGGTAAGCAAGCCGGTGTGGATCGGACAGTTCGAGCCGTTCGCGACGACGATGTCGGACCCGCCCGAGTGGCTCCGTGATTCGCCGATCGGCTCCACCCTGCACATGGTCCACGATGGGCGCGGATACGCGGTTCTTCCCCGCGAGGAATCCAGCGAGACCTGCGAGCAGTCGGTGAGCATCTTCTCTCCCTCCGGGCAGCTCTGCGGGACGACGACCTTCAGCGTCGGCGGCGGAAACTGTTTCACGGAACGCATGACCATCGGGTACGACGGCACCGCAGTGCAGCAGCTGCCGCGCGCCCGCGAGAGCAACTGTGCAGCCAGCCCCGGCGTTTCCTGCGACTGCACCTATCGGTACTGGCCCGGGTACTTCAGGTAGAGCGCCACGCCGCTAGACGGGGGCGACCTCGCGCTTGCGCCAGGGGCGCTCCACCTGCTTCCCCTGGCAAAGCGTCAGGTAGTGCGCGAGCAGCGGGCGCGTCTCGCGGGGATCGATGACGTCGTCGACATAGCCCAGCGCCGCCGTGCGCTCGATGTCGATGTGCGGCCGGATCGCCTCGGCGAGCTGCTTCTTCACTTCGTCGGTCTCCTTGTTCGCGGCGATGGCCACCATTCCTTCCGCGCCCATCACGCTGATCTCCGCTCCCGGCCATGCGACGAGAAGATCCGGCTCGTATGCGCGCCCGTTCATCACGTAATAGCCGGCGCCGTACGCCTTGCGCATCACCACGGTCAGCTTGGGCACCGTCGCCGACGCCACCGCGTACAGCATCTTGGCTCCGTGCCGGATGATTCCCTGCTGCTCGACCTTCGACCCGACCATGAACCCGGGGACGTCCTGCAGGAACACCAGCGGGATCTCGAACGCGTCGCAGAGGTTCACGAAACGGGCCGCCTTGTCGGCGGCGTTCACGTCCAGGACTCCCCCGGCCTGCATCGGGTTGTTCGCCACGATCCCGACCGGCCATCCGTCGATGCGCGCGAGACCCGTCACGATGTTTCGCGCCCAGCGCGGCTTGATCTCGAAGAGCTGGCCGCCGTCGACGATCGCGGCAATGACCTTGTGCACGTCGTATGCCTGCCGCGGGTTGTGCGGAACGATGTCCAGCAGCGCTTCCTCCCTGCGGTCCGCGGGATCCGACGAGGTGCGCCGGGGAGGCTTCTCGCCCGCCCGGGAAGGGAAGTACGACAGATAGTCGCGGACGGCGGCCAGGCATTCGGCGTCGTTCGCGGTCTCCAGATCCGCGACCCCGCTCACCTCGGTGTGGACCTTCGATCCGCCCAGCGCCTCCTCAGTGACATCTTCTCCGACGATGCTCTTGACGAGGTAGGGTCCGCCGATGGCGAGCGAGGACGTGCCCCGAACCATGGGGACGAAATCCGCGAGTCCCGGAATGTAGGCGGTGCCCGCAGCGCCCGGACCGACCATCGCCGCCACCAGCGGAACGACTCCGCTCATCACCACCTGTTCGCGAAAGAGATAGCCCGTATCGGCGAAGGAAGTGATCCAGGCCGCCTCCTCCGGATCGGCGGAAAGGCGCGCGCCCGCGGAATCGACGAGCCAGATCATCGGAATGCGCTCGCGTAGCGCCAGCTCGCGCAGGCGCGCCACCTTCCGCTCGCCGACGGGGCCGATGCTGCCGCCGAGGACGGTGAAGTCATACGACGCCACGCAGACCGGCCGGGACTCGATGAATCCGGTGCCGCAGACGACGCCGTCCGCCGGCGTGGGCGAATCCAGCTTGCCCAGATGCGTAGCCAACAGTCCGATTTCCCGGAATGTTTTTGGATCGAGCAGGAGGTCGAGGCGGGCGCGGGCGTCGAGCTTTCCACGCTCTTTCTGACGCGACAGACGCGCCTCGCCGCCCATTTTCCGGGCCTGGGACCTGCGACGCTCGAGCTCTTCCATTTTGTTCCGCATTGACATGAGGAGTCCGTATCACGGAGCATTTGGAAAAACCGGAATTCCCTGGACTGGAGCACCGTCGGATGGCCGCCCCGCAAGCCGCCCCTGACCTTCCTGAAAAAGGAGCAGAAGCGGATCCGCTTCTGGGGCGCGTTCTCAACGATCGGTACACGATCGTCTCCGCCGTTGGACATGGCGGAATGGGGCGGGTTTACAAGGCATTGCAGGCGCCGCTCGACCGGGTCGTCGCCCTCAAGGTGCTCGGCGCCGGCCACGACCGCGATCCCAACTTCTACAAGCGCTTCTTCCTCGAGGCGAGCGTCACGGCGAAGCTGACGCATCCCAATACCATCACGCTCTACGATTACGGGCGTACCGAGGACGGCGTCTTCTTCATCGCCATGGAGTACCTGAACGGCCGGACGCTCTCGCAGGCGATGCAGGCGGACGGACCGCTTGCCCAGGAGCGCGTGATCCACTCATCCACCGCGATCTCAAGCCGGCCAACGTGATGCTGCTCACGCAGCAGGACGATCACGACTTCGTCAAGGTGCTGGACTTCGGCCTGGTGAAGTTCTTCTCCGGCGAGACCACGGAAAGCGACATCACCAACGCCGGGACCTTCATGGGGTCGCCGCACTACATCGCCCCGGAACAGGCGCGCAACCGGAGCCCCGATCAGCGCTGCGACATCTATTCGCTGGGGGTGCTGCTCTATCACATGCTCACCGGGCGCGTGCCGTTCACGGCCACGGCGCCGGTCGACATCATCCTCAAGCATCTGCACGACGCGCCGGTGCCGCCCGCGGAGGCGCGCCCAGATCTCAAAATCGTCCCGGAGCTGCAGGAAGTCGTGCTGCGCTGCATGGCCAAGGACCGCGACGGGCGGTTCCAGTCCATGGACGAGCTCCTCGGGCAGCTCAAGGCGGTGCGCTCTCGATTGACGGGCGCGACGCCGCAGACTTCGACGCCGGAGCCGCGAGCGAACGCGTCCAGCGGAGCGATCGCGCAGACGCCTCCAACGCCGCCGCCCGGCCTGCGCACGCCAAGCCAACCGATGAGCGCTCTGCGGGCGACGCCGCCGCGTGGGATGTCGCGGCCGCCGCCGCCGCCGCCGGCGGACGCGTTCGCGGAGCAGGCGACGCCGATCAGGCGGCCGACAACCGCACTTGCAGCATGGCGTCAGGTGCTTTCGCCGACCATGGTCGCCGCGCTGAAAGTCGGCGTCGCGCCGGCCTTGATTCTCGTCGCGGGGATCGGCGCGGCGGCTTACGTGTTGCGAGCCCCCCTCCACGTTCCGGTCGTGCACGTGCCGCCTCCGTCGCTGCAGCCGCGGCCGTCCGTTGCCGCTCCGGCGGCTTCGCCAGTGGTAACGATTCCGCCGGCGCCTCCGGCGCCGTCGGTGACCTTCGTGACCGTCACCAGCGCGCCTTCCGGCGCCGAGGTACGGGACACGAATGGCGACCTTCTCGGGAGGACCCCGCTCCATCTGCGCGTGCCCTCGGGGCGGATCCTTCAGATCACGGTGCGGCGGGACGGATACCGGCCGGTATCGCTCAGCCGCAAGGTGGAAGGCGAGCACGCGGCAGTGAGCGTGACGATGAGGAGCGCGAAGTCGGGCGCGCCCGAGTCGAGGCCACAGAAGAGATCGACCGGATACAAGGACGACCCGTACTAAGAGGGGGATGACGACGGCATGAACAATACGAACAGCGCGACCCCATTGGCCGCGCGCGCAAACGTGTGCGCTGCGCTTGCGCTCGTTGCCCTCCTCGCCCCCGCTACGGCGCTCGCCGATGCGCGGTCGGATGCGAAGCGGCACTTTCGCGACGGCATGTCCCTGATCGCGGCGGGGCAGGTGGAGCGCGGGATCGCCGAGCTGAAACAGGCCTACGCCATCAAGCCTCACCCCGATGTGCTGTACGACATCGCCAAGGCATACGTCGATCTGGGAAACATCTCCGAAGCCCTCAACTACTTCCGGCACTACGTCGCGACGGATCCCGCCGACAAGGAGCAGGTGATGAGCGTGATGCAGCGGCTGCAGGCCGCCATCGCGCCGGCGGCTCCGCCGCCACCGCAGAACATCGACGTGCAGAAGCTGCTCGCGCAGCTGCAAGCGCTGATCGACCAGCAGCGGGGTCACCAGCAGCCGCCGTCGGCTCCAGCGCCCGCGGCCAGGCCGGCAGTCGCCAAAAAGGCGGAACCGGCAAGGGCCGAGCCGGAAGAGGACATGTTCGAGGCGGAGACCATTTCCGCGAAGACCCGGGCCACTGCGCGCGAGATCGCCGCCGAGCTGTCCGCGCACGAGAGCAGCGCGGAGGACATCTTCGAGGAGCAGGTGGTGACGGCATCCGCCCGATCCAGCTCGGAGACGAAGTCTCCGGCCTCGCTCACCGTCATCACCGGCGACGAGATCCGCATGAGCGGCGCGGCCACCGTGCCCGAGATCCTGCGTCGCGTTCCCGGGATCGACATCGCCGAGATGAACCCCAGCGACACGAACGTCTCGATCCGCGGCTTCAACCGGCGCCTCGCCAACAAGGTGCTGGTGCTGGTCGACGGCCGTTCGGTCTACCAGGACTTCCTCGGCGGCACGTTCTGGCCGCTGATCGACGTCAACATCCAGGACATCGATCGCATCGAGGTGATTCGCGGACCCGGCTCCGCCCTCTACGGCGCCAATGCTTTCTCCGGCGTCGTCAACATCATCACCCGCACCGGCGACGAGATCGCCGGCGCACGGGCGGCGGTGCAGGCGGGCGACCACCGGACCTTCCAGGGCGCCATCACCACGGGCGGCAAGACCGGCAAGCTCACCTACAAGACGTCGTTCGCGTACGAGCGCGCGGACAAGTGGACGCGCGACTTCACCGACGGGCGCGTCGATCTCTCTTCGCAGTTCCCACAACCGGACCGTAGCCGCGAGATCCAGCGCGGCGAAGTGGCGGCGAGCTACGACTTCGGCAAGACGCAGGTGAGCGGCGGGGGCGGCTTCGACAACGTGGCCATGCAGGTGGTTCCGCTCGGCGCGCTGCGGACGTTCGGCGCCACCGGTCAGAGCGGATTCGTGCGGGCGGAGGTGGGAAGCGGCCCGACGAAGGTGAAGGCATTCTGGAACGCGCTGCGCCTCACCACCGGGCCTGAGTACTGGCCGGACGGAATCCTCTCCCTGAAGAGCAGCGTGCGCAGCGACGTGGTCGATCTCACGACGATCACCGGGTTCGACTTCAAGGCCTACGGCACGCACCACCTGAACATTGGCGCCGGCTACCGGTTCAAGAGCCTGCAGTGGGGATATCTCGCCAGCCGGGCTGACGGAAGCGCGTACCAGGAGCACCACTTCAACGTCTTCCTCCAGGAGGAATGGGAGATCACCCGCAAGCTCTCGCTGGTCCTCTCGTACCGGATGGACCGCAACCCCCTTCTCGCCCAGCAGAGCGTCACCGCGGGCGGCCTCGTGCACTCGCCGCGCGGAACCGTCCTCTACGAGGTGAAGCCGGATCAGGTGCTCCGCTTCACCCTCGGGACGGCGTTCCGCGCCCCCACCTTCCTCGAGAGCTACGTCGACCTGTTTGCGCCCATTCCCGACCAGCCGGCCATGGGCGTGCGGTTCCAGGGCAGCACGACGCTGCGGCCGGAGCAGATGCTGCAGGCGGAGCTCGGATATCGCGGCCGCTTCGGCACCTTCCAGCCCGACGTGGTGATCTACGCCGAGCGCGTGCAGAACCTGATCACCGACGGAGCCCTGCGCCTCCCCGCGAACTCCTCGGAAGCGGTCGATCCCGTCACCGGGCAATACGTCGCCGGCTACACCGGATTCGAGAACGAGCCTGGCAGCTACTTCGGGGCGGGCGCCGAAGCCGGCGGCAAGTGGTCTCCGGCCGACGGCGTCGATCTCGGTTTGAACTACTCGTACGAGCGGATGTTCGCCTGCAGCGTGACCAGCACCGGCGGCTGCACCGACAGCATCTCCGCGGCGAATCAGGTGTCCGCCGCTCTCGCCAACACCGCCCGACACAAGCTGAACGTCACGGCCACCTGGCGGACCAAAACGAACTTCGACCTCGGGCTCGGCGTCCATTTCGTCTCTGCCGCGACCTGGTTCGAGAAGTCGTTCGACGTGAACAGCCAGGGCGGCGTGATCTTCACCCCCTACGCGGTCCCGGCGCACACGATGGTGAACGGACGCGTCGGGTACCGATGGATCAAGGACAAGCTCGAGACCGGCGTGGCGTTCTACAACCTGCTCGGCGACGAGCAGCGCGAGCACCCCTTCGGCAACCAGATCGGGCGCCGCGTGCTCTTCACCGCGTCGGGTGCGTTCTGAACGGCGCTGCCGGGCGCATCCTTGCGGCCGCGGCGATGGGAACTCTGGCGTGCGGAAAGCCGGGCGTCGCGCCCGGCCTCGATCAGTACACCTGCGACGGCGGCCCATGTGCCGCGCCGGGCGTCATCCGAGGGCAGGTGGTCTACGACGGTCCGGCGCGAGGCGACGCCATCCTCCTGCTCTTCGATATCCGGGCGCTGCCGCCGCCCGAGGGGAATGGCACGGGCGCAGTCGCGGTAGCCCGGGTCAAGGAGTCGGCGCTGTTCCAGCGGACCGGCGACGCAGGCGCAGGCCCGTTCTCCGCTCCTTTCACGTTCACGCAGGTTCCCTCCGGGCGGAGCTATCGGATCCGCGCGTTCATCGATGCGACACGCGAGTTCGTTCCGGTCTTCGACTACGCGCAGCAGCCGCGCGCCGGAGATCCGGCAGGAACCTCGGGCGACATCGCCGTGGCCCCGGCCCAGACCGTGAGCGGCATCGAGGTCGCCCTGACGCAGACCGTTCGATACGATCCGCCGTCGTTCGAGCTCGCAGGCGGCTCGCGGACGCTGGACCAGGACATGGACCAGCCCTATCGGCTCAAGCTCCGCATCGCGCGCCTGTCGGTCCAGGGCGCAAGGTTCGACGGGGCGCACTTCGCGCTCGAGCTGGACCGCGACGCGCAAGGCAACCGGCGCAGCACGTTCAACGACGGCCTCGACGACGTCTTTCCGCGCGTGTTCCTCCGCCAGATCGCCGGCCTCGACCAGGCAATCGTGCCTTGCCGGACGATCTCCACGCCCGTGCTGCCGGCGCTCGTGAACCTCGCCCCCGACGCGCCTCCCATCGTTCAGGATTCGATCGACGTCCTCGTCGAGCCTTTAGCGTTCCACGCCGCCGATCTTTCGCCGCTGCCGCGCATTCCGGCCGGCAAGTACCAGGTGGTGGTCGTCCAGCGCAGCGGCCAGATGTGGACGGTCCCCAATGATCTCGGCGACGAAGCAAACGCTGCGACGCCGTACTACGCGCCGTCGCAGGGCGAGAGCATCGCGTTCGCGTCGGGCGCGCCTTTGCCGAACAGCGTCAGCGGCACCGTCGTGTGGGTCGGCGATCCGTCGATCAAGAGCGGCAACATCGTGGTGCAGGCGTACTTCGACGATCCGTACGACCCGCCCCCTCCGGTCGGCGCCGCGTCGCCCGTGCGCGTGCAGATCATCCCCGCGGCGGCGGTAATTCCGGACGCTCAAGGCTTCAGGGCGTCCTACCGCATCGGCGGCCTGCCGCAGGGAACCTACCTCGTACAGGCGCTGGACGACGTCGACGGAAACTTCTCGACGCTGTCGCTCCTGCGGACGCCCACGCGCGGCGACCTGGTCGGCGCCATCGTCGAGCCGTCGACGGCGAGGCCGGCCGCGATCGCAGTCAGCGGCGACGTCACGGGGGAGGACGTCAGTCTCGCGCTCCGGCTTCCCGGCGATCCGCCGGCGTTCGAGGTCGATGGAGCTGGCGCTGTGCAGATGCCCGCCGACCAGGTGACGCCGCTGCGCTTCGCCCTGCGCGCGAGACCGCTCTCGTTTCCGGCGGGGAAGGCGGCCGCGCCCCGGTTCGCCGTGCAACTCGTGCGGAACTCGGGCGGCGCGGCGGTGGACACCGATCATGACGGGCTACCCGACGTGTGGCCCCGCGTGTTCCTCGTCCGGCTGGACCCTTCGGATCCTTCCGGCTTGACGCAATACGTGTCGCCCGACCTGCATACGACGCGCAGGCAGATGATCCCTGCCGCCGTCGACCCGACTCCGTTCCTGCCCGCGCTGCAGCCGCAGCCGGGTGGAAATGCGCCGCCGGTGCTGACGGACAAGCTCTCGATCGTCGTCCGCCCCGCGCTGTTCGATGCCGGAACGCCGGGCGCTCCGCCGCAACGGCTGCCCTCGCTGCAGCCCGGTACGTACCGGATCGTGCTCGTCGCGCAGACCGGACAGGCCTGGCAGGTCCCAAATGAAGCCGGCTCGGCGGCGCTCGATCCGGCCGTGGTGTGTCCCGAGTCAGCCTTGACCTGCAATCCCGCGACGGTGCAGACGCAGTCGCAGAGCCGCGCCTTCCGGGTCGGCTTGCCCTCCCACCCCGTCTACACGGGCGCGATCGCGGGATCGCTGACCGCGAACGCGGGCTCGATCGCGTCGGCGTACGTGTTCGCATACGCGGCGTCGGCGCAGCCGCCGTTCGGAGCGCCCCTGTCGGCGGACTTCCACCTGGGAACGGAATTCCAGGGCGGCAAGGTCAGCTACACGCTGCCGAATCTTCCCAGCGGCGATTACCTGGTGACGGCCGTCGTCGACACGAGGGGCGACTTCGCCCCCGCAGCGCCAGTGTTCGCGATGGCCCCTGGCGCGGGGAGCCTCGTCGCGGCTCCCGTGACCGTGACGGTCGGCGCCTCGGTCGTCAGCGAGGATCTTCTCGCAAGCGCGCCGATGCCGCCGCGGCCAAGCTTCCAGCTCGCGGCGGCGAGCGCCGGCGCCGACGTCGATCTGGCGTTCAACGGAGGAAGCCTCGCGACGATGCAGATCCAGATCGCCGCGGTCCTCAGTGCCAAGGTCGCGGCGGTTCACCCTGACACGTCGGCCGGACTCGCCTTGGCCTGCGGTGCCAACGGAAGGCCGACGACGGCCTCCGTCTCGATCGAGCTGATCAAGCTCCTGAGCGATGCGACGGGGCTCGCTCCCGAGCTGGACGCGCAGGGAAAGGCAACCGTGCTTTCAGGCTTTCTCGACTCCACCGAATTCGCCTCCGTCAGCTGCACGCCGGGGAGCCTCTATCCCGCGTCGGGCCTGCTCACCATCGGCATTCCGACGGTGGCGTCGGCGAAGGTGGATCTGCTCGACCCGCGCGTCGCCCCGATCGCGGTTCCGCTCGCCGCCGGGCGTTACGCCTTGAGCGTCACCTCCGCGGCGGGCCAGACCTGGCGCATCCCGAACCAGCTGCAGCCCGCGCTTCTCGACCCCGCAGCGCTGATCGCCACACCGGCCGCCGCGCAGATCGTCTTGCGGACGCAGCAGGCGGCAGTGAACGTAATGCCTTAGTGCGGCGAACCGGCCCAGGTCTGAGAGCGCAAAAAGAACCCGGAGCGCGCTGCCGTCACGCCCCGAGCCGCGGTCCAATGGCGAAGCGCGTTATCCGCGCTGCGCTGCGGGGTCGTCGTCGAGCATGTCGTTCGGCGACGGCACCTTGCGGAGCTCACCTTTCGCGATCTTCCAGGCCTGCTGCACGACCCAGGAAAGCGAGCGGTCGAGCCGCTGCGCCTGCGACTGTATCTCGTTGAGCATCTCTTCGGGGAAGTACAGGCTCTGTTTGCGCGCGTCGTTGGCCGACATCTATTCGCGCTCCTCGGACGGCCGCTCGCCGCCGATGACGTCGTTCACCGAGGGGAAGCGCATGATCTCGTTGCGGGCGATCTTCCAGGCCTGCTGAACGATCCACGAGAGCGAGCGGTCCTGCCGGTTCGCCTCCTCTTGGATCTCCCGCAGCATATCTTCGGGGAAGTAGAGGCTCTGCTTCCTCTTATCGGTACCTGCCATCAAATCCTCCGCGGAGGGGGCGACCGCCGCTCGCGGTGCGCGCACAACCGTCACCTTTGTCTAGACGTGGACGACAGCGGGGTCAAGTAAGCGACCAGCCGGCGCCAAGGTGCAGACGCGGCGGCCCTCGGCGCCGCTTTCGCGCCATCGGAACCAGCGAGGGAGCAAGCGACCGGTCGCTGGCATGAAGGTCGCACTGCCACATCGCCAGGACGGACTCGAGGAGCTCTGCGATGGCGATCGCTGGCGTGATTACGACGAAAGACGTACTGCGCCACAGCGGGACCATCGTGCGCGAGTTCGGGGCGGCCGCGTATATGCGGTGCTGCGTGGCAATCCTGCTGCGGAAGCGGACGACGTTTTTGATGTGCGTTTTGGCATTCGTTTGAGACGGGCACAGTCTCAAACCAATCGGCGCTGAGCCACCTGCGGTGGCCGCGCCGAAAAAAAGGCTGGCCTCAGCGTCGCTGGGCCAGCCCATGAGCCTGGAGGGGGAGGGGGGGACCCCCAGGCTCACTCCCAATCCTTGTCCGCGGCAAGGCGCCGCGCCACCGTCAGAACCCGCTGTCTGCGCTGGATGTTCCCGCTGCTGACCCGATGCCCCCTTTTCCGTCAGGAAAATTGGGTTCTCAACAGTCTACGCGCAAGGCCGTACGCCGAAATGGCGCCACGCGGCGCTACACTCAGGCCCGTGGGAAATCTGGCGGACAGCGTCGAACCTGCCGTCTCCTCGGGCTTGTCGCCCAGCACCAACGTCCTGATCGCCTGCTCCGGCGGCCGTGATTCCGTTGCTCTTGCGGCCTCCGCTGTCCGGTTGAACGTCCGGTGCGCGATCGGACACGTGGACCACGGGCTTCGCCGGGAATCCGCGTCCGAGGCCGAGCGGGTTCGCGAGCTCGCCAAACGGCTGGGGACCCGGTTTTATCTCAAGAAAATCAATGAGTTGAACCTGAGCGCGGAGGGTCTGGAGGCGGCCGCCAGAACCGCCCGATACTCGGCGTTGACTGTTCTCGCCCACGAGGCTTCCGCGACCGCGGTCGCGACCGCGCATACCCGGACGGATCAGGCGGAAACGCTGCTGCTCCGCCTCTTCCGCGGCGCGGGACCGGGCGCGCTGGCGGGCGTCCGGCGCAGGCGAGCGCTTGCTCCCGGCGTCGAGCTGTTGCGCCCCCTGCTCGACGTTTCGCGCGCAGCGACCGAGGCGTACTGCCGCGCCCAGGGACTCGACTGGGTCGACGATCCACACAACGCCGACCCGGCCCGCGCTCGCACGCGGATTCGCGCCCTCTGGCCCAAGCTCCTCGAGCTCAATCCGCGCCTCGAGGAGGCGCTGGCGGGCGCCGCCGAATTGTTCGCCGAAGAGGACGAGCTCCTCAACGCGTTGGCGCAACGCGGCGCCGACCGGCACCCCGCGTTGCAGCGGCGCGCCCTGCTCCTCGCCGCCAATGACGCCGGTCTTCGCCCCGAGCGCCACCACCTGGAAGCGATCCTCCGTCTGCTCGACCGCGGTGAAGGCGCGCTCGACGTCCCCGGTGGGAGGGCGGTGGTCAAGTTCGAGCGCCGCCGTCCACCGCATCCGCGGCCGGCCGAGGTAGCGATCCCGGCGCCCGGCCGTTACCAGTGGGGGGCACGGGTCCTGGAGGTTGCGGGCAGCTCCGGAGAAGGAGTGGAAGTCGACGTGACGGAGGCGCCGTTTCCCTGGACGCTGCGCGGCCGCCGGCCCGGCGATCGGTTTCGTCCTGGCGGCGGCAGGGCGAAGAAGGTCGCCGACCTGCTCATCGACGCGCACATTCCGAAGGACGTCCGCGACCAGCTCGCGCTCCTCGCCGACGCGAAAGGCCGCGTCTTCTGGGTCGAGGGACTGCGCCCTTCTGCGGCCTGCCGCAGCGGTGGCGTCTCCTTCCGCCTGCTCCCGGAAATGAAGCCTTCGGACGGACCGTTACCGTCCAGGCGGCGGCACGAATCCCGTTCTGCTACGATGGATCCGAGGCCAGACGAGGAGCCAAGGTGAGACAGTCGTACAAGACGTTCTTTCTCTGGGCGGTCCTGATCCTGCTCTTTTTCTCGTTCTACTCGATCTTCTCCCGGCAGCGCTCGACCGAGCCGAAGGAGATCGATGCCAGCGAGTTCTACGCGGCGGTCGACCGGGGCGACGTCTCCACGACCACCGTGAAGGGGAACGTGCTCCAGGGCCAGCTCAAGAACCGCCAGGACTTCCGGACCGTCTCGCCGCTCGACAGTCAGCTCCTCGAGAAGATGCGCCAGAAGGGCGTGGCGCTGAAGTTCGAGAAGGAAGATTCGCAGTCGCTCTGGGCGCAGTTCCTCGTCTCCTGGATGCCTCTCGGCGTCCTCTGCATCCTCTTCGTCTTCCTCATGCGCCAGCTCCAGGCGGGCGGCGGCAAGGCGATGAGCTTCGGCAAGAGCAAGGCGAAGCTGCTCTCCGAGAACCACAACAAGGTCACCTTCTCGGACGTCGCCGGCATCGACGAGGCGAAAGAGGAGCTCGAGGAGATCATCGCTTTCCTCAAGGATCCGAAGAAGTTCACCAAGCTCGGCGGACGCATCCCCAAGGGCGTGCTCCTGATGGGCGCCCCCGGCACGGGCAAGACCCTGCTCGCGCGCGCCATCGCGGGCGAGGCGGGGGTTCCGTTCTTCTCCATCTCGGGCTCCGACTTCGTGGAGATGTTCGTCGGCGTAGGTGCGTCCCGCGTGCGCGATCTCTTCGAGCAGGGAAAGAAGCACGCGCCCTGCATCATCTTCATCGACGAGATCGACGCCGTCGGCCGCCATCGCGGCGCCGGCCTGGGCGGCGGCCACGACGAGCGCGAGCAGACGCTGAACCAGCTGCTGGTGGAGATGGACGGCTTCGAGTCGAACGAAGGCGTGATCCTGATCGCCGCGACCAACCGGCCCGACGTCCTCGATCCGGCGCTACTCCGCCCCGGACGCTTCGATCGCCGCATCGTCGTCCCGCGCCCCGACGTGAAGGGCCGCGAGGGCATCCTCAAGGTGCACACGCGCAAGACGCCGCTCTCGCCCGAAGTGGACCTCGACGCCGTCGCCCGCGGGACGCCGGGCTTCTCCGGCGCCGACCTGGAAAACCTGGTGAACGAGGCGGCGCTGATCGCCGCGCGCAAGAACAAGGAGCGCCTGGAGAACGGCGACTTCGAGTTCGCCAAGGACAAGGTGATGATGGGCGCCGAGCGGCGCTCGATGATCATCAGCGAGAAGGACAAGAAGATCACCGCCTGGCACGAGGCCGGTCATGCGCTGGTGGCGAAGCTCACCGAGCACAACGATCCGGTGCACAAGGTCACCATCATCCCTCGCGGTCCGGCGCTGGGCCTGACGCAAATGCTGCCCAAGGAAGACCGGCTCAACTGGAACCGGAGCTCGGTCCTCGACCGCATCGCCATGTCGATGGGCGGCCGCATCGCCGAGGAGCTGGAGTTCAACGACATCACCTCGGGGGCGAAGAGCGACATCGACCACGCCACCAAGTTCGCCCGCAGCATGGTCTGCGAGTGGGGCATGAGCGAGAAGCTCGGGCCGCTCGCCTTCGGCGAGGAGGAGGGCGAGGTCTTCCTCGGCCGCGAGTTCGGCCAGCGGGCACGCAATTTCTCCGAGGCGACGGCGATCGAGATCGACGCCGAGGTGCGCAAGATCGTCACCGAGCAGTACTCGCGGGCCAAGCAACTGTTGATCGAGCACAAGCCCGCGCTCGATCGCGTTGCAGCGGCGCTGCTGGAGTGGGAGACGTTGGACGGCGATGAAGTGGAAGTGCTGCTCCGCGGCGGCACGCTGAAGAAGAGCAAGCCGACGCCGCCGGCGCCGAAGCCCAACGAGGTCCGGCGACCCGAGGTGAAGGAGAAGTCGAAGATCCTCGACGCCCTCGGCGGCCTGACGGCGCCGGTGCCGAAGCCAGAGAACGTCAACGGCTCCAGGTCGGGTTCGACCCACTGCGCCCGTGCCGCGTCCGACCAGAGAAGCTCCGGCGACCAGTGCCGCAGCGGCAGGTTGGTGTCGGCGAGCTGCGTCCGGAGCAGCGCCGGCAGATCGCCTTCGTGAGCGTTCACGGCGCGCAACCAGAACCAGGTCAGCGTCTCGTTGTACTTGACCTGCGCGCCCACTCGCACGACGTACTTGAGCAGTATCTCGCGCGCCTTTTCCGGCTGCCCACGGAACACCAGCGCGAGCCGCAGGTGCGCGGCGTGGTTCATCTGGTGGTTCGGCAGGGTGCCCGACTTGAGGGCGTCGATGAAGGCGGCGTCGTCCATCATGGGAGTTTACAGCGCGCGCGCTGTGATCGCTCGCTTTGTGTAGAGTCGTGCCGGTGCGGCTGCTCGAGCTCCAGAACGAGTCCGATTCGCTCCAGGCCTGCGCGGCCGCTGGACGCTCGGTCGCCGACGGGAACCTGCGCGGTTGGGCGGCGCTGCTGACCGGCGCGGAGCCGGCCCTCGCAGAGGGATTGCGCCAATCCGGGATCGTCGTCCTGCAAGGCTCGCGCGGCGCGCTCGCCCTCGGGAGCATCGCGCAGATCTGGCTCGCAGCGCGAAGCCTCGCGGACGCGCTGGAACGGCAGCCGCTGCGCGAGGCGGCCCAGGATCTGATGCGCCGGGCCGCAAACGTCGAGTCGCCGGCGCGAGGCACCGCCTGGAAGCTTCCACGAAGCCACCTGCCCGAGGGGCGCACGCTGGTGATGGGAATCGTGAATGCGACACCAGACTCTTTCTCGGATGGGGGCGCCTACGACCCGATCGCGCAGGGCCTGAAGTTGGCGGAGGATGGTGCAGACATCATCGACGTCGGCGGCGAGTCAACCCGGCCCAACGCAAGTCCGGTGGATGCGGTAGAGGAACGGCGTCGCACTGAGCACGTGGTTCGCGAGCTGTCCCGGCGAACGGGGCTGCCCATCAGCATCGACACCACCAAGGCCGCGGTGGCCGCGCCCGCGCTCGACGCCGGGGCCGAGATCGTCAACGACGTTTCCGGACTGGCACGCGATCCGGAGCTGTTCCGCGCCGCAAGCGGCGCGGCGGTTTGCCTGATGCACATGCGGGGGACACCCGCCGACATGCAGTCGCGCGCCACCTATTCCGATCTGCACGGGGAAGTTGCGCAGGAGTTGACGGAAGCACTCGAGCGCGCCCGCGCCGCCGGGATCCCCGACGAGCGCATTGCGCTCGACCCCGGCCTCGGATTCGCCAAGACCGGCGTGCAGAACCTGACGCTTTTGCGCCGGCTGCGGGAACTCACGCAGCTCGGGCGACCTCTGGTCGTCGGCGCTTCCCGCAAGTCGTTCATCGGCGCCGCCACCGGAAGGCCGGCGCCGGAGCGGCTCTTCGGGAGCGTCGCCGCAGCCGTGATAGGGGCGTCGAATGGGGCTTCGGTGTTGAGGGTGCATGACGTCAAAGCCACGCGAGAGGCGCTGGCCGTTGCCGATGCCGTCGGGACGTCCGTTGCCTGACACTCGCCCGCAGTCTTGCCGCCCCGCCAACCAGGCACCAAGATTGCGTCTCACTTCAGGAGCATTCAACATGGCCGTCCGCTTGGCAGAGAAACCGGTAGAGCCTGCGCGCAAGCTGTTCGGGACCGACGGAATCCGCGGCACGGCCAACGTGTACCCGATGACCGGCGAGCTGATGCTCCAGCTCGGCCGGGCCGTCGCCCATCAGATCAAGCGCGGCAACCATCGCCATCGGGTGGTGATCGGCAAGGACACGCGGCTCTCCGGCTACATGCTGGAGACGGCGCTCGCTTCCGGGCTCTGCAGCATGGGAGTCGACGTGCTGCTCTGCGGCCCGCTGCCGACGCCCGCCATCTCCAACCTGACGGTCTCGATGCGCGCCGACGCCGGGGCGGTGATCAGCGCGTCGCACAATCCCTATCAGGACAACGGGATCAAGTTCTTCAGCGCCGACGGCTTCAAGCTGCCCGATGAGGTCGAGGCCGAGATCGAGGACCTGATCGCGAACGACAAGCTGAACCACCTGCGGCCGACTGCCACCAGCATCGGCAAGGCGTACCGGATCGACGACGCCGCCGGGCGCTACATCGTCTACGCCAAGAACACGTTCCCGCGGCACCTGACCCTGGAAGGCGTCACCGTCGTGATCGACTGCGCCCACGGCGCCGCCTACCGCGTGGCGCCAGCCGTCCTGCAGGAACTGGGGGCCAAGGTCATCGTCATCGGCAACCAGCCGGACGGAAAGAACATCAACCGCGGCTTCGGGGCCATGCACCCGGAGACGATGTGCAAGGCGGTGCGGAAGACCGGAGCCGATCTCGGCATCGCGCTCGACGGCGACGCCGACCGGCTGATCGTTTCCGACGAGCACGGCAACGTGGTGGACGGCGACTCCGTGATGGCGATCTGCGGCCTCGATCTCATCCGCCGCAGGGCGCTGCCGAAGAAGACGGTGGTCGCGACGGTGATGAGCAACATGGGGCTCGATCAGTGCCTGGCCAAGGCGGGCGGCCGCGTCCTGCGCACGCGCGTCGGCGACCGGTACGTGCTCGAGGAGCTGCGGCGCGGCGGGTACAGCTTCGGCGGCGAGCAGAGCGGCCACCTGATCTTCCTCGAGAACGCGAACACCGGCGACGGCACCATCGCCGCCCTTGCGCTGCTCGCGGTGATGATGGAGACCGGCAGGCCCGTCTCCGAGCTGGCGCAGTGCATGGACGTGTTCCCCCAGGCGCAGCTCGGGCTTCAGGTGAAGAGCAAGCCCGAGCTCGGCTCGCTCCCCGGCGTGATGCGCGCGATCCGCGACGTGGAGGGCAAGCTCGGCGCCAATGGTCGGGTCCTGGTTCGCTACAGCGGCACCGAGCCCAAGGTGCGCGTCCTGGTCGAAGGGCCGGACCAGAAACAGATCGATGCCTACGCCGCGGAGATCGCCGCGGAGCTGAAGAGAGCGATCGGAAGCTGAATTCGGTACACTGCGCCGCGGAGGGCCTCGCCCGATGCGGCTCGGCGTCAACATCGATCACGTCGCCACCTTGCGGCAGGCGCGCAAGGGCCGCTATCCCGATCCGGTCGCCGCCGCCGCCCTCGCCGAGCTGGGCGGAGCGGACCAGATCACCCTTCACGTGCGCGAGGATCGGCGGCACGTCAACGACCGCGACCTGGATGTGCTCCGCAAGACCGTGAACGGCACCCTGAATCTGGAGATGGCCGCGGTTCAGCCGATGCTGAACCTGGCGCTCCAGCACCGCCCCGACACGGCGACCCTCGTTCCGGAACGCCGGGAAGAGCTCACCACCGAGGGCGGTTTGGACGTCATCTCCAACCGCGAGGAGATCCGCCGCGTGGCGCAATCGCTGCGCGACGCGAGCATCGAGGTCTCCCTCTTCGTCGACCCCGACCTGGAGCAGATCAAGGCCAGCCACCGCGCCGACGCCCAGGCCGTCGAGCTGCACACCGGTCGCTACTGCGAGGCGCGCACCTCGAGGGACCGCGCCCGCGAGCTGGCCCGCATCGTCGAAGGCGCCAAGGCGGCGACCAAGCTCGGGCTCCGCGTCGCCGCCGGCCACGGCCTCGACTACTGGAACGTCAAGCCCGTGGCGGAGATCGCCGAGATCACCGAGCTGAACATCGGCTACGCGATCGTCTGCCGGGCGATCCTCACCGGCCTCGAGCGGGCGGTGCGCGACATGAAGGACCTGATCGGATGAGGCTGCTGACCGCCGCCGGGCAGCGCGAGCTGGATCGGCTCGCCGCGGCGGAGGCGGCGCTGCCCACCCGGGTCCTGATGGAGAGCGCTGGGGGCGCCGTCGCGCGCGCGGTGCTCGAGCTGCAGCCGAGAAAGGTGGTCGCCTTCTGCGGCCCGGGAAACAACGGCGGCGACGGATCCGTCGCCGCGCGCCTGCTGCGTGAAACCATCCCGGAGGTCTACGTCTGGTTCACGCGATCGCCGGACGGCCTGAAAGGCGACGCCGCTCTGGCTGCGAAGGCGTGGCAGGCGGCGGGCGGCGAGGACGCGAAAAAGACGCTGCGCGGCGGACCCGGCGTCGTCCTCATCGATGCCGTGTTCGGCAGCGGTCTTTCCCGTCCGCCCGAGGGCGCGGAGGCGGAGGCCATCCGGGCGATGAATTCCGCCCGCGAGCGGGGCGCGAAGATCGTCGCGGTCGACGTGCCCAGCGGCATCGACGCGGACACCGGGCACGTCTATCCCGTGCACGTCGCGCGGGCCGACCTGACGGTGACCCTGCACGCGCCGAAGCGCGGACTGTATCTGCATCCCGGAGCCGACTGCGCCGGGCGCATCGCCGTTGCGCCGATCGGGATTCCGCGTGCGCTGGAAGAGAAGCTTTCGGGGCCGGTGTGCGAGCTGATCGACGAGGAATGGGCGCGAGCGCAGATCCCGGCGCGGCCGCGGAACGCGCACAAGAACGACTTCGGGCACGTGCTGGTCATCGCCGGATCGGCCGGAAAGACCGGAGCGGCTGCCCTGGTTTGCGAAGCGGCGCTGCGGGCCGGGGCCGGGCTCGTGACGCTCGCCGCAAGGCCGGAGGTCGGGGCGGCCCTCCACGGCGTCCCCGAGGCGATGTTCGCGGCGTTGCCCGGAAGCGGTCCGCTCGCTGCGGCGGACCTGCCGCCGCTGCGCGAGGCACTGAAGGGAAAGAGCGCGCTCGCGATCGGGCCGGGGATTCACCGGGGCCCGGAGACCGGGCCTCTGATCGGTGAGCTGGTCGCGGGCGCGGAGGTGACGGTGCTCGATGCCGACGCGCTGAATGCGCTCGCCGAACATCGGGACCGGATCGCCGAATGGTTCCGCAAGGCGCCCACCCGGCCGCTGCTCACGCCGCACCCGGGCGAGTTCGCGCGCCTCACGGGCGAGGAGACCGAGCGCGCTCTCTCGGACCGCGTCGAATCGGCGGTACGCGCGGCGCAGCGCTTTGGCGGCTGCGTCGCGCTCAAGGGAGCGCACACCGTGATCGCCGACCCGGAAGGATCCAGCGCCATCTGCGCCGCCGGGAATCCGGGGATGGCGACCGCGGGGACGGGCGACGTCCTCACGGGCATCGCCGCCGCCCTGCTGGCGAGGCGCTCCGGCATCGGCGGAACGTCCGAGCGGGGCCGGCTCGCCGTCTTCGTCCACGCGATGGCCGGCGACCTCGCCGCGGCGGAGATCGGCGAGACGCCCCTGGTGGCCAGCGACATCGTCCGCATCGGCCTGCCGCGGCTCTTCCGGCGCTGGGGACGATGATCGTCCGGGAGCTGCTCCTCAGGACTCCCGCGGCGACGCGCGCCCTGGGGAAGAAGCTCGGTGCAATCCTGCAACCGGGAGACTTCGTGGCGCTCACCGGCGAGCTCGGCGCGGGAAAGACGCTGTTCGTCAAGGCCGTCGCCGAGGGCGCCGGAGCCGAGGCTGCGAGCTCTCCGAGCTTCGCGCTCGTGAACCGCTATCGCGGCCCGGTGCTCCTGCAGCATCTCGACCTGTATCGCGTTTCCGGTCCCGGCGAGCTGTTCTCCCTCGGATTCGATGACCTGCTGGCCGAACCGGCAGCGACTCTCTGCGAATGGGCCGACCGCGCGCCGGGCGCATTGCCCGCCGATCGGCTGGAGATCGCCTTCGAGCACGCGGGCGCGAGGTCGCGCAAGGTGCGCTTGCATGCCACAGGTTCGCGGGCGGAAAAGCTGCTCGCCGCCATCGCCTCCTTATGATGAAGCGATGACCAGCACCATCACCTGTCCGCACTGCGGCCTTGCCCAGGAACCGGCTTCCGACAGCGTGTGCCGCGGATGCGCGAACCCGATCGCCGGCGTCGTCGCTCCCGCGAAGTCCGTGCTCGGCCTCGGCAAGGCGGTGGCAGCAAAAGCGCTTCCGCTCGGCGCCCGCGTCGCCGGAGTGGTGCTGCTCCTCAACGCCGGGGCGAACGTTCTCTCGATGATCAAGGAAGGTGCAGGGACCGGCCCTCTCGCCAACCAGGAAGTCAAAGGGATGATCGTCGATCTCGTGGTCGGCGGCGGCCTTCTCGCCGGCAGAGCCACGCTGCAGAAGTGGGCCATCGTCCGCGTCGTCCTCGGATTGATCGTGTTCGGCGCGATGTTCGGCGCGCAGCACGACATGACGTCGCTGACGCTGCAGGCCGGCTTCTCCGCCGCGCTTCTGTTGCTGCTCGTCGGCGACGCGGGAAAGGCGCGGATTGGCGCGGGCGCGGGTCTGAGCGTCGCATACCTGCTCCTGGCGACGGCCGGGGTGATGCAAACCTGGACCGGCTCGAATCCGGCGGCGGCGGCGCTGCTCACCTCGAAGGGGGACATCTCGCCAGCGGCGGGGCGCCTGAAGGGCGAGAAGTTCGACTACTGCCTGTCGGTACCCGAGCAGCACTGGTACCTGCGCGCGCCCCAGCTGGCGTCGCGCGACAACCCGTCCTCCGATCGATGGCTCACGCGCCCGGATCTCGACGCGCACGTGATGATCATGGGCGAAGCGGTCGAGCCGACGCTCCGGATCAACCAGGACAAGTTCGAGCGGGCGGTGATCGACGAGATGAAGGGCCGTTTGACGAAGTTCGAGAACCTGGGCCGCGAGCCCCTGCCCGGCGGCGCGATGCTCCACTTGCGGGGTCACGCGAAGACGCTCGATCTCGAGTACTACCGTGGCCTGTTCGCTTACGGGAACCGCGGGTACCAGGTGGTCGCCTTCGCGACCCCGAAGTCGTTCGCCCGCGCCGAGCCGGAGCTGGCGGCGATGGTGCGCTCGTTCCAACCGGCTTGCCAAGGCCGACCCGTCACCGCCCGCTGACCTCACTGCGGCAAGATCGAGGTCACCGTCAGCCGCAGACGCTCGTCCACGACCACCAGCGCTTCCTCCGGGAGAAGACGCCAGGCCCGTTTTCCCCCCGGAGGAGGCTCGCCCGGGTCCTCGCTGGCGATCGCGACGTATCCGGATTCTCCGTGCCGGTCCGGCGCGGGTGAGGAGAGAAACAGCGTCCGCCCTCGCCTGCAGGCGAGGAGCACGCGGCCGTCCGTGGCCAGGAACGTGGTGCTCGCCCTGTGCTCTCCGTGCTCGGCGATCTCCCGCACCAGGGCGACCGTCTCCGCCATCGCCGCCCCGGCAGCCTCCGCGTTCGCGCGCTCGAGCTCGCAGCGCCGCCGCAGGAGGGAGAGGAAGAGCAGGAAGCAACGTTCGCTGTCCGTCTCTCCGCGCAGCTCGTCCCGCAGCGACGGATCGATCAACGCTTCCAGCGGCGCGCGCACGCGGTCCCAGTCCGGGATGGTGCCGTTGTGCGCGAAGAGCCACGGCCCGCGCTGGAAGGGATGTGTGTTGTCCTCCGCCACGCGGCCGACGCTGGCCTTGCGGACGTGGGCAAGGACCGTCTGCGCACTTACAAACTGCGACAGCTTCTCGAAATCTGCGTCGCCGTGGGCAGGAGTGAGACTGCGGACCACACGCGGCACGCCGTCTTCGTACCAGCCGACGCCCCAACCATCGGGATGCTCACGGCTTTGCACGCGGAGTGCGTTTGCGCCGTGAAAGAGCTCATGGGATACGGCGTCGACGGCGCGTGAGCGGCAGCCAAAGAGACGGCACATCCAAGAGCATCATACCATGGCGCCCCCTATCGACCGCGAGCGAGGGGACCTAAAATGGCGTCGCGGCTACGGGGAGAGTGCATCAAGGGTAGCGTTCTCCCTGGCGGTCGTGCTGTAATTTTGTTTGGCCGCTGCGGGGCCGCCGGGAGGGGTGACGCAGATGTGGGCAGCGCTGGCGCTCGTGCTCGCCTCCGCGACGACCGCGCCGGTCGTAGCGCTGCTGCCCTTGCGCCCCTTGGGAGCGCCGCCGGACGTCGTTCACGCCCTGGAGGTCACGCTCCGCAATGAGCTGGCGCAGCTTCCCGAAGCCAGGTTGGCGTCTGCGAGGGACGTCGCGGCCGCCCTCAAGCGCGAGCCGGGGTGCGAGACGAGGGTCGCATGCGCCGCCGCCGCCGCCGCCCACGCCGGGGCACGCCTGCTGATCATGGGCACCACCAGCCAGCTCGGCGATTCGTTCATGGTCGACTTGAAGCTCATCGATTCCCGCTCCGGGCAGGAGCTCCGCCGCGCGACGCATCCCGTGAGCGGCTCTCAGGAGGCGCTGATCGAGAAGGTGCGCGAGGCCGCCATCCACCTGCTCGCGCCGTCCCGCTTCGTCGGCGCCCTGCGCGTCGATGTCCCCGGAGCTGCGGGGGCGCAGCTCTATCTCGACGGCAAGCACGCGGGAACGTTGCCTCTGGCGCAGCCGCTGGAGGGACTGGCGCCCGGCCAGCACGCCATCCGGGTCAAGGACAGGACGCAGGAGACCAGCACGTTCGTCGAGGTCCGGTTCGGGCGTACCACCGACGCCCAGCTCGAGCTGGGCGCCGCCCCGGTGGTCGCGGTTCCCGCGGCGGCGCTTCCGGTGGCGATCGCGACCGCGGCTCCGCGAAAACCGGCATGGGTCCGGCCGGCTGCCATCGCTGCCATTGGAGCGGGAGTGGCGAGCGCGGTGATCGGCCTCGCCTTCAATGCTCGCGGCGGATCTACCGCTGCCAGCTCCAGCAACGGGGTCCCGGTCAGCCAGCTGCAGAGCCCCAAGGCGCAGGCATTCCCCGACGGCGATCAAAACGCGAGCATCGCCCGCGGCTTCTACTTCGCCGCCGCGGTGCTCGCGGCCACCGGAGGAGGGCTTCTCTGGTGGGACGTGCAGACCGATTCCATCGGCGTCACCACGCACTTCTGAGCGGCGGCCGGAAATCTGCCCCCGCGCAGGTGCCATGCTAGCGTCGGATCGACGCCTTTCTTCGACGGGAGGACCCGCGTGTCCCGCAGCGCCGCGATCTGCCTGCTTCTGATTGCGTTCGCCGGCTGCCGCAGCAGCGCCCCGGATCCGAACTTCCAGCAGGCGAATGCGATCTACCAGCAGCTCTACGCGACGCAGCTCGACGACGCGTACGGCGACCCGAAGATGGACGAGGTGGTAGCCCTGCTGCACAAGGTGAGCGCGCGATCGGTCGACGCGTCCAGGGCGCAGGCCATGCTGGGCCTGATCCAGCGCGGGCGCGAGGAGCTGGCGAAGCAACTCGCCGAGCGGGAGAAGATGGCCGCCGCGGCGGCGCAGAGCGTCGCCTCCGCGCAGGTGAACATCGATCCCTCGAAGGTGCTGGCGGCGAGCGAGGCCGACGCCGGACCGCCGGTGGATCCGTTCGGCCCGGGCGCTTCGATGGCGGACCTCAACGCGCACAACGGCGGCTGCCTGGTGGACAGCGAGCCGTTCACCGAGCAGGGCACCGGCGTCGCGGGAACGGTGTACCGCGTAGCTCCATCGGACACGTGCAAGGGAAAGCTGCCGGGGCTCAGCGGGCAGATCGTGCTGGTCGTCAACGGCAAGATCTATCGGCGCACCGCCGATCCCAGAGCTGGCTCGGCGCAGCCGCGATAGCGCAAGGCGGCACGGCCTGCTACACAACGCAGCCCGATGGCCGAGCTGTCGTACACGCTGTTGCGCCTGCTGCCCAAGAACACGCTCTCGCGCGCGGTGGGCGCCGCCTGCCGCGCGAGCGCGCCGAAGCCCGTGGTGCGGGCGGTGATCCGCGCGTTCGCGCGCAAGTACGGCGTCGACTTGAGCGAAGCGGAGCGCCCGATCGACGAGTACCCGACGTTCACCGAGTTCTTCACCCGCCGCCTCCGGCCTGGAGCGCGCGCCATCGCGCCCGGAGAGCTCCTTCCGGTCAGCCCGGTCGACGGCACGGTGGGAGAGCTGGGCGAGATCGTCGAGTCGCGCCTCTATCAGGCGAAGGACAAGCACTACACGCTCGCGGAGCTGATCGGCGGGCCCCAGGCGGAACAGGACGCGCGGCAGTTCGGCGGTGGCGCGTTCTGCACCATCTATCTCGCTCCCTACGACTATCACCGCATCCATGCGCCGCTGGGCGGACAGATCTCCGGGTACGTCAACATGCCGGGGCAGCTCTGGCCGGTGAACCCGACCGGCATCCGCAACGTGGACAAACTGTTCTGCGTGAACGAGCGCCTGACCACGTTCCTCAAGACGCCGCGCGGCGCTTGCGCGGTGGTTGCCGTGGGAGCGACGAACGTGGGCCGGATCCGCGCCGTCTACGACGACGTCGTCACCAACGCGCGCCGCACGCGGCAGCCGGAGCGGAAGCTGTACGAGCGGTCGCTGCGGGTGGAGAAGGGCGGCGAGCTTGCGGTGTTCGAGATGGGCTCCACGGTGGTGGTCCTTTTCGCGCCCGGGGTGAAGCTCGCCGACCGGTTGCGGCCCGGGCTCGCGATCAAGCTGGGCGAGGCGCTGGAATCGCCATGAGCCAGAAGATCCGCGGCGTGAAGGGCACCCGCGACGTCCTGCCCATCGACACCTACGTGAAGGACGACGATCCGTGGGTCCGCATCGGGCACTACCAGCTCGTCGAGCAGACCGCCCGCGACCTCTTTCCCCTCTACGGATACCGCGAGGCGCGCACGCCGATCCTGGAGCGAACCGAGCTCTTCGTCCGCAGCATCGGCGAGGTCACCGACATCGTCGGCAAGGAGATGTACACCTTCGACGACCGCGGCGACTCGGTGACCCTGCGGCCGGAGGACACGGCCTCGCTGGTGCGCGCCTACGTCGAGCACAACGTCAATCAGCAGGAGCCGGAGACCAAGTGGTGGTACGTCGGCCCCATGTTCCGGCGGGAGCGGCAGCAGAGGGGGCGCTACCGCCAGTTCACACAGATCGGCATCGAGGCGTTCGGCAATCCGGGCCCGCGGATCGATGCGGAGCAGATCGAGATGCTCGACCGCTGGCTGAAGACGCTCGGGATCCCGTTCGCGATGCACCTGAACACGCTCGGCGACGGCACCTGCCGCCCCCGGTACCGGGAGGCGCTCCAGTCGTATCTGCGCTCCCGCGCCAGCGACCTTTGTGAGGACTGCCGCAAGCGCACCGAGACCAATCCCATCCGCGTGCTCGACTGCAAGAACCCCAAGTGCCAGGAAGTCGCCGCGGGGGCGCCGCAGATGGATGCGTTTCTCTGCGACCCGTGCAAGGCGCACTTCGCCGGGGTGCAGGAGACGCTCCACCGCCTGGGGGTTGCCTTCGTCGTGGACCCGAAGCTGGTGCGCGGCCTCGATTACTACACGCGCACGACGTACGAGGCGATCGCCACTTCCGGTCTCGGCGCCCAGAGCACCGTGGCCGGCGGCGGACGCTACGACGGACTGGTGAAGGAGCTCGGAGGTCCCGACGTCCCGGGGATCGGCTTCGCGGCCGGCGTCGAGCGGCTGGCGCTGCTCGTCGCGCAGCAGGGCAAGGAGAGCGCGACGCGCCCCCTGGTCTTCATCGCGCCGCTGGGCGACGCGGAAGCGGCCCGCGCCGACGAGCTCGCGCAACAGCTGCGCGCCGCCGGGCTTCCCGCAGAGGTGAGCTTCAGGAAGGCGAATCCGGGAAACCAGCTCAAGCGGGCGGACGCGCTCGGGGCACGATTCGCGCTGGTGCTGGGAGATGCCGAGCTCAAGGCAGGGCGGGCGCGGTTGAAGGAGCTCAAGACCGGCGCCCAGCACGAAGTCTCGCTGGACGGCTTCGCCGAGGAAGTGAAGAAGCTCGCGGGGCGCTAGCACGACGCGCCTGCGCTCGGTCACGACTTCCGGCTGGTCTCCCGCAACCGCCGGGTGAGCACCTTCATCACCCCCATGGCGATCTCGGGCCGCTCGCCGAGGATGTCGCGGAAGTCGTCGCGGCCGATCTTGAGCAGGACGGCGTCCTCGACCGCGGTGACGCTGGCGGAACGAGGCTCCGAATCGAGCACCGCCATCTCGCCGAACACGTCGCGCTCGCCCAGACGCACCAGCTCCTTGTTGCCCTGGTGCACCTTCACCTTGCCTTCGACGATCAGATAAAGGGCGTCGCCCGGCTCGCCCTGCGCGAAGACCTGGTCGCCCGCGGCGAGCGGCTGCTCCTCCGCGATCTCGGCGATCTGGGCCAGCTCCTCCGAAGGAAGCGCGCGGAACAGGTCGATGCTCTTGAGGAAGAGGACCTTTTCGACGGTCGAGATCACGCCGTGGCCCTCGGCGCGACGGGGGCGAGCAGGGCGCGCACGGTCCGCTGGACGGACGGCGCCGGGTCTGCGGCAAGCTGTGCCAGCAGGCCGGGCGCTTCCGCGGGCGCCACGCGAGCCACCGCCAACGCGGAGGCTTCGCGCAACGGCGCCGAGGGGGCGTGCAGCGAGGACCGCAGGGCAGGCAGGACGGCGGCGAGCAGCCACGGCGCATCGAGGACCCAGCGCGCGGTGCAGGCTCCCACCCACAGCCCGCACTCGCCGCGGATCAGCGCGTCGGCGAGCTCGAGGGCGGGGCGCGCATCGGCCAGCACCTGGTCGCCGCGGCGCTTGGTCTCGTCGAGCGTCGCCATCACCTGCCGATTCCACGGCTCGGGGAGCGTGTTGTCGAGCACCTCGATGGCGTTCCCCCGCGCTGCTGCGGACTCGGAGCGCAGGTACTCCGCGACGACGTCGAGCCTGACGTCGGGCAACAGGACCTGGAGGAGCACCAGCGCCTGGAGCACGCGGGCATCCCGCTCCTCCAGCAACGCCATCGCCAGCAGCTCTCCCGCGCCGCGCGGCGCGTGTGCGGCCGCGCGCAGGGGTAGCTTCTTGAAGATCGCCAGCGCCGTCCGCGCCGCGGAGAGCTCGGCGTGCGCGGCGCGATCCACCCGCGCGATTTCGATGCGGATCCCGCGCTGGCGCCGGGTGAGCCGCGCCAGCGAGCGCGCCGCGGCCTTGCGCACCGCCGGCTCCCGGGCGGTGAGGGCGGCGACGAGCGCGTCCGCAGCTTCGCGCGTGGCCAGTCTCTGCAGTACGAGCGCCACGCCGCGGCGGCAATCGACTTGGGACGCTTCGTCGACGAGGATGCCCTGGAGCGCGCCTTCGATCCCCGGACCGTAGGCGGCGAGCGCGCCGGCGGCCTCCAGCGCCGTCTCCCGGCGCTGGAACTGCTCGACGATGGCCAGGATCAGCTCCGGAGCGCGCAGCTTGCCGGCGGCGGCGATCGCCCTGCGCCGGACCGCGTTCTCCGGGTCGCAGAGGAAAACGAGCAGCGGACGGAAGAACCCTCGCACGCCGATGTTGCCGAGGGCGTCCGCGGCAGCCGCGCGATCGCGCGGGTCGACGGCCGCCAGAAGCTGGTTGAGCGGCTCGGCGGCGGCCAGCACGCCGTCGATTCCGGCGTGGCGGATGAGCGCGACGCACGCGGCGGCTCGAACCACGGCCTCGGGCGCGGTACGAACGTCGAGAAAGGGCAGCACGGCGGAAACGGCCGCCTCCTGCTCGATGGCGCAGACCGCTCCCAGCGCCGCCGCGCGCACCTCCGGAACCGGATCCCGCATCAGCGCGCGCATCTGCGGCAGCGGCTCGGTCGTGCCGAGCGCGCCGAGCTGCTCGAGAGTCGCGGCCCGCACGGCGGCATCCGGGTGCTGCAGCAATTGCCGCAACTCGGGCGTGAAGTCCGCCGCCTGGGAGAGCTGCCGCACCAGGGTGACAGCGTGGAGGATGGTCCCCGGGTCGCCGCCCAGCGCCGTGCGCAACGCGCGCAACGTCGCCTCGTTGAGGCCGGAGAACTCCATGCCGGAGAGATCGAGGTGCCGCCGTTCCAGCGACTCGACGAGGCTGCGGACATACTCGCCGCGGGCGCGCACGAGCAGCCCGATCCAGACCGCGACGAGCACCAGTACGGCGGCGGTCAGCGGGCGGCCGCTTCCACCCGAGTGCTTGTAGAGCAGCAGGACCGCCCCGGCGCAGGCCACCGAGCTGGGCTTGAGGACGCCGTCGATGAACGCTTTCGCACGCCCGCGGACATGCGGCTGCACCGGCACGTACAGGAGCTGCATCGAGGCGTCGTTGATGGTGTAGCGGAAGATGGTATCCGAGCCTTTCGCGAGCGAGCTGACGAAGAGCCCGGGAGCCGAGAACGCGACGGAAGCGCCCGAGCCGAGCGCGAGCCCGAGCGGCAGAGGCAAGAGCGAGGCGAGGATCCCGTACCGCTCGAGCACGCGCCCGGTCACCCAGATCTGTACCGCGAGCGCCACACCGCCGCAGATGCCATAGAAGCGGCCGAAGTACCCGGCGAGGTCGTTCTCGTCCAGCACTGCCGCAGCGGAAAGCTTGAACTGGAAGTCGACGATGGTCACCGCCGCGGCGCTGACCGCTCCGATCAGCGCGACGATCGTCAGGTGCCTTTGCGAGAGGAAGGAAAGGCCGGCGCGGGAGAGCACTCGTGCCTTCCTCACCGGGCGGGAGCGAAGCGGCAGCGGGGAAGGCGAGGCCAGCCGCGAGCCTGCCTGGGCCAGAGTCGCGCAGAGAATGAGCTGCGCCACCATCAGGAGCAGCAGGTTCTGCGCCCCGAAGACCTGCGCGTATCGTCCGATGAGAAGTCCGAAGATCACGTTCGCAAGCGTCCCGCCGCCGCCGATGAGCCCGAAGAGCCGCTTCGCCTCGCGAGCATGGAAAACGTCGTTGGCCAGCGTCCAGAACTGGATCACCACCAGCGACCCCATCGCCTCGACGAAGACGTAGAGGCCGGCGTAGACCCAGACGGCGTCGGTGACGGTCAGCACCGCCCAGAAAGCCGCGCCCAGCGCCGCGCATCCCAGCGCGCTCACGGCGTTGAGCAAACCGCGGCGCATGCGGTCGGCGATCCGCGCGTACAGCCAGGAGACGAGCACGATGGCGATCGAGCTCCAGATGTACATCCCGGCGAGGCCGCGGGCGGGGCGATTCGAGAGGTAGAGGGCGTCGCGGACCGAGCGCCCGACCACCACGGCGCCGATCGCGTTCGCCGCATACAGCGCCATCAGGGCGACGCGACGCTGCTCCCCCGGGCGGATGCGCAGGCCGGCTTCGAGCGCACGTTCGATCCTGCCTGCCATCTGCTCTCGAGAGTACACGCCGCGCGCCGGAGCGCGCCAGGAACTGACGCCGCCGGATGTCTACGCTTCTCCCACCCGTGGAGCGGGCGTCAGAACACGCCGCCGAGCGCGGCGTAGCAGTCGAGGATCGCGACCGGTCCCGACTCCAGCCCTCTCGCGCACCCGAAGCGCAGATCGGTCGGCAGGATCCAGCCGAGCACGACCTCGGCGCGCAGCTCCGCGCCGGCGCCGGTGTGGAGGTGGAAGTCGTGTCGCGAGAACGTGAACGCGTCGCCGACATCGGCAAAGACCGCGGCGTGCAGGCGGCGGAGGTAGACGGGCAGGGTCCACGCTCCGGTCTCGACGTCAAAGAGGGGAAAGCGGTACTCCGCGGTCCCCAGCGCATAAGCGGTGCCGTGAAAGGAGTCTCGCGCGAAACCTCGAAGGCGCGGCGTCCCAGCCGCCGGGTTGAGGACGCTCCGTACCAGATCCCCCTGCTGGAAGCCGCCGAGGAAGAAATCGTGCCGGTTCGACAGATCCCCGTTCGAGACACCGAACGAGCCGCGCAGGGCCAGCGCATGGTGCCAGGGAACGCCGCGCGTGCTCCAGGGCAGGGCGAAGAACTTCGATGCGGACGTCGTCGCCTGCCAGAACGAGAACTGGCTTCCGAGAGCAGGGTCGGAAAGACGCAGGGAGAGGGCGAATCGCTGGCCGCGCTCGCTGGAGATGCTGCGGACGAAGCGCCTCACGTCGGACCACGAGTACGTCAGCGTCGCCGCGGCGAGCAGCCCCGGCGACGTGGGAACGCCGAGCGGATTGGTGTCGACGGCCAGGTTCTCCAGCTCGTACGTGAGCGAGAGCGACTGCGAGCGTTCCACCTCTGAGAACGGGAACGAAGCGGTGATCGAGCCGCCGATGGATCGCTCGAAGTAGTAGCCCGGCGCATCCAGTCCGCCGGCTGCCTGCGGCGCGCCGAGGTCCCGGGTGAACTCCAGCGTCAGGTCGGGATAGAGCGAGTGATTGACGTAGATGAGGTCAAATCCCGGCTCCTTCCCGTAGATGCTCCACCAGGCGGTGGCGGCGTATTCGTGCCGGTCCACGGCGTCGAATCCCGCCGTCAGCGCCCCCACCGTCGTTCCGTATCCGTCGGCCGCCGCGTACGGGAGCCAGAAATGCGGCCTCAGCGTTTCCCAGGGCGAGTAGGGCCGCGTCGGATAGATCTCCTCCTGCGGCACCGCCGTGACCGGCGGACGCTGCTCGGCCAGCGGCGCCGCCGTGACCGGGCGCCAGGAGTCGGGCTCGAGCGGCATGCGTCCGACGTCGTATCCGCGCGAGCTGTAGGTCACGAGCGCGAGCTGCGTTCCGTCCGGCGAGGGATCGGGCTCGAAGGCCCCCAGCACGACGTTCGTGACCTGGCGCAGATCGCCCGGCCTCCACGCGTACAAGTTGTAGACGCCATTGCGATCGCTGCTGAACAGGAGCCAGCGCCCGTCGCGCGTCCAGGCGGGGTCGCGGTCCAGCGCCCGATCCCGGGTGACGTCGGTGACCGCGAGCGAGGCGCGGTCGACGATGCGCACGTCCCAGGCGCCGTCGCGGTGGTGCAGAAACGCGACCCGCGCGCCGTCGGGCGAGTAGCGCGGGCTGTCCACCGGCTCGGCGTGCGGGTCCTCGAAGAGGACCCGGGGACCTTCGGCCCGCAGCTCCGCGATCGCCGTCCTTCCCCCGCTGCGCCTCCAGACGAATGCGATGTTGCCGTCGCGCGAAACGTCGGGGCTCCGCGCGCGCAGACCGCGGCTCAACCTGCGCTCGTCGCCGGTACGCGGATCGACGGAGTAGAGGTCCTGGAGGATCTCGAACTCCTGGAATACCTGCGCACGCGCGTACACGACGCGCCCGTCCGGGCCCACCGCGAGCGTCGAGTCCCCCGAACCATCCGACCAGAGATTCCCGACGTGCCGGTCGCCGGGACGGGTCGACTCCGTCATGGGAACAGGCGGTCCGCAACACTTGTCCGGACGGACCGCGCGGATCTCCGCCAGCCGATCCGGCCCGGCGTTCGTGTAGTACAGCGTCGACGCGTCGGGGCTCCAACGCGGTGTGCGGACCCATTCCCCGAGCCGCGTGAGCGGCTCGATGGCCGTGGGCCCCGACGCGCCGACCTGCGCCTGCAGTCGAGATGCGCGCCGCAGCTCCTCCGCCGCGAACTGGTCGTAGAGCTGGAGATAGGTCGGTCCCAGCACCCGCTCGGCGCTGAAGTTCATCGCGAAGGGGACGGGCCGCGATCCGAAATCGTGCGACAGGTCCCGCAGCGCGCCGAGGCCGTATTCGTTCCCGATGAAGGAGAGGAAGCGCGATCCGACGGTGTACTGGCCGAAGCCGCGCGGCCATTCGAGCGGAAGGTTGGAGAGCGTGTCGATCCGCGGAAGCTTGCCCTCCAGGACCTCGGCGCGCAGCACCATGTCCTCTTCCGACGCGCGCACGCGTCCCGCCGCGCTCACCTCGCTCTCGGCGAAGGTGGCCATGCCCTCGATGAACCAGATCGGCTGTCCGCCGTTGGTGATCCACAGCTTGCCGAAGACGTCATTCACCGCCTGCGGAAGGCCGAGCACGGTGTCGAGGTGGAGGATGTGCGTGTATTCGTGCGAGATCAGCTCGTAGACGTTGTCGTCGAAGTCGGCGAGCGTGCTGCGCGCGTCCGGGGGCGGAGCATAGGCGTGGATCAGGTTGTAGAGGATGGGGCTGGCGCTGCCGTTGGCGAAGTCGGTGTCGTCCTGCACCACGATATGCGTCCGTCCGTCCGGAACATGGTCCAGAAGCGGAACCAGGCGCTGGTACGAAAGCTCCGCGGCCCGCGCGACCCGCTGCGCGTACCGGTACGTTCCCTGGTGGTAGTGGACCTCGAAATGGGGTGTGTCGAGCGTCTCCCAGACGAACCGCGGGTCCAGCGCGACCGCCGGCAGACCCGCGAGCAAGAGGAGCGCGAACAGCCGCATTCAGCCAGTGCGCCGCGCCGTCGAGGATCCGCGCGCGGGAATGCTGGCCAGGAACTTCTCCAGCCGAAGCGCGATCAGCTCGGGATGCTCGATGGGGGCCACATGCGTCCCGCCCGGCACCGTCAGGAGCTCCGCGCCCGGAATGCGCGACCGCATCTCCTCGCTGAGCCAGTAAGGCGTGAACGTGTCGTCGGTCCCGGCGACGATCAGCGTGGGGGCGCTCACATGCGGCAAGTGATCGAACGCGGTGTGCTCGCTCGCGTGCTTCAGCATCCCCAGGAAGAGCTGGGGATCCATCCCGGCGAGATGCCGGAAGTAGGGAAGGAAATCGTCGCGGCGCACCAGCCGGCCGTTCACCTCGAAATGCGTGGCGATCTGGTAGGCGAGCTCCCCGCTCGCGGCCAGGCGCCAGATGAGGCTCATGGCCTGGGGGTACTTTCCCGCGGCCACGATCATCGACGGCAGCAGGATCTTCAGCGCTTTGCTGTCGTGAAAGGTATCCAGAGGCAATCCGTACGAGCCGCAGATCAGGACCAGGCCCAGGACCTGATCGGGCCGGCGGCGGTGGTGCTCGAGCGCGACTTGCACGCCCATCGAGTGGCCGAGCAGCACCGCCTGCGAGGTCCGCGTCGCTTGCAGGACGCTCTCCAGATCGGAGGAAATGTCGTCGAAGCCGACTCGGGTGGAATCACGCGGGACACCGCTGCGCCCGTGGCCGCGGTAGTGCCAGTGGACGATCCGGTGTCGCGCGGCGAAATCGCGCAGGACGTATTTCCAGGCGAATCCGTCGCAGCCGATCCCGTCGCAGCAGACGAGCGCCGGAGCGCCGTTCCCGACCGCCGACCAGTGGATTCGCGTGCCGTCGCGGCCCTCGGCGAATCCCGTTTCGACCCCTTGCAGCTCCGCCTGCATGCCGGAATGGTAGCGCATGTACCTGCCGCACGCTGGCCCGATCCGGCAACGCGTCTTAATATCGGCGGGGATGCACGATCATCTTCACGCAAACGACCGCGCGCATCCCCACGGTCCGGAGCGCGTCGGCGAGCAGCGGCGGCTGGTGCTCGCGCTCGTGGTGGCGATCGTCGCCACGGTGGCAGAAGCGGCGGGCGGGTGGGTATCGAACAGCCTCGCCCTGCTGTCGGATGCGGGACACATGCTGGCGGACGCCGCCGCGATCGGGCTCTCGCTCTTCGCGCTCCGCGTCGCCACCCGACCGGCGGACGCGAAGCGGACCTACGGGTACTACCGTCTCGAAATCCTGGCTGCGCTGGTCAACGGCGGCGCTCTGTTCGCCATCGCCGCGGCGATCGCCGTCGAGGGCTACCGCCGGCTCATGCATCCGGAGCCGGTCCACGTGAGCACCATGGTGCTGCTCGCCTGCCTCGGGATCGCCCTCAACGCGGTCGGCATGTGGATCACCAGCGCCGGAGCGCACAGCAGCATGAACCTGCGCTCCACCTTTCTGCACCTCGCCGGAGATCTGCTCAATTCCGTCGGCGTGCTCGTCTCGGCGGTGCTGATCGCCTGGACCGGGCGGCTCGCGGCGGACCCCATCGTCAGCTTCCTCATCGCTGGGACCATCGTCTGGAGCGCCATCCGGCTCTGCCGCGAAGCGGTCGACGTCCTCCTGGAGGGCGCGCCAGGCCACATCCCGGTCGTCGACGTCTCCTCGGCCATTGCCAACGTGCCGGGCGTGGCGGCGGTGCACGACCTCCACGTCTGGACCATCACCAGCGGGCTTGTGGCGCTGTCCTGCCACATCGTGGTGACCTGCGACGGACCAGGCTGCCGCAGCCACGACGAGATCCTCACCGAAGCAAAGGCGGTGTTGCGCGACCGGTTCGCGATCGAGCACACCACGATCCAGTTCGAGAGCGAGCAGTACCGCCATGAAGAGGTGGTGCATTAGGCGCTGCCGCACCGACGGTGCGGCTTTGCGCCTACGTTTCGAGCGTGATTTATCGCCAACGGGGGTTCGAAATGCGTTCCGGTTCCGGCGCGCTGCAGCGGGTCTGGTCGAGGCGGCCGGCGAAGGCCATCGCGCGGCCTGGCGCCCGCGAGCTCCTGGTGCTCAGCGTCCGCGACCTGCTCGCCGCTGCCGCCCGTGAGGACCTTCTCCTGGTCGCCCTGGCGGCGCCCGCGCCGGCGGCGATTGCGGGATTCGTGCGGGCCGCGCGCGATGCGGAAGCGCCGCTGCTTCTCGTCCGCCCCTCGGGCGCGGCGGAGGAGAAGGGACCGCAGGAAGCGCGCGACGACGCCGCCTTCACGGAGGCGGCCTTCCGCACCGCCGCCGACATGCGCTTTCATGGCCCGCTCGTGCTCCTCAAGGATCCACCGCGCGCCGGCAGCGGCATCCCCGACGCCGAACGCGTGCAGCGGGAAGTGGAAGCTGGATTCACGGGAGTCTCGCTGGCGGCGGCGGATACGCAGAAGCACGTGCGGGACGCGGCGCTCGCCGCAAGCGCCGTCTGCCAGATGGAGCTCGGCCTGGAGATCGTACCGCTCGGAGGAGCCCGCGCGGCCGCCGAGCTGGCGCGGCAGCTCAGGTCGCGGGGAGCGCCCCCGAGCGCGGTCAGGATCAGCGGGCTCGAGGATCAGTCCGAGGAGCTCTCCGCGGAGCTCGGTGACATCGCGCTATCCACGGCCATCGAGGCGGCGGCACTCGAATCGCGCAAGGGCCTGCGGCAGCTGGTGGCATCGGGCCCGTTCCTGCGCGCGCTTCGACGCGCGGTCCCTGCGGAGACGTGGGACGCGCTCCAGTCCTGGTCGGACGAGAGCGGCGCAACGCCGGAGCAGTCGGCGGCGCGGCACCAGCGCGTGCTTCGCGACTTGCCGGCTGACGTGCAGGGCAGGCTGGAAGCTCTCTGCTGCTTCGAAGCCCTGGATCTGTTCCGCAAGGCCTCCGCCCAGCGCACGTCGGCGCGGCTGATCGCCGCCATCGCGGCGCTGCACGAAGGCGAGGATTGAGGATCGTCGGCGGCGAGGCGCGCGGGCGGCCGCTCCGCGCCGTGCCGGGAAGGAGCACGCGGCCGACAGCGGACCGCGTTCGGCAGAGTCTCTTCGATGCGCTCGGACAGCGCGTGGACGGCCTGGTGGTGCTCGATCTCTACGCGGGCACCGGCGCGCTCGCTCTTGAGGCGATCTCGCGGGGCGCAGCGCGCGCCACCCTCGTCGAGAACGACGCGCGCGCCTGCGCCGCCATTTTCCACAACGTCGAGTCGCTCCGGTACGGCGAACGCTGCCGCCTGCTTCGCGCGGAGCTGCCGGAGGCGCTGCAGCAGCTGCGCGGCGAGCGATTCGATCTGGTCTTCTCCGATCCGCCCTATGCGCTTCGCGCCGCGCAGACGACGCTCGATGGCCTCAGCTCCAACGGCCTGCTCTCGCCGGCCGCCAGGGTCGTCGTGGAGATGGATCGCCGTGAGCCTGTTCCGGCGGCTCCGGCCGGCCTGCGGCTCGTCGACGAGCGGCGGTACGGCGATACGCGCGCGCTGATCCTGTCAGCGGAATAGCTGCGGGTGAATCCGGAACGTGCGCTGGCTCCGGGCCGTGAAGGCGGTTCCGTCCACTCCAATGCCGACGAGCGGAGCGCCGAGATTCACGGTGCCGCAGGAGGATCCCTCCGCGGCGAGGATCTCCGTGCCGAACGCCATCGCCCGGCCTTCGGGCAGAAGGAAGAAGTCGCCTCGCGACGCGAGCCAGCCCGGCGCAGCGCGCTCGACCGTGTCGCCGGCCACCACGATGCCTCGCCAGCTCCGCGTGGCGACGCCGCTCTGCGGTTCCGCGGCGATGGCGATCGCTCCGCCGGCGAGCGCGGCCGTCTGCGGGGCGCTGGAGCTCCACCCCGCGATGGAGAACGGAGCGCTCGAGGCAGAGCCGTCCGCCGCCAGCCATCGCGCGGTCGCATTGGCCTCCCCCTGGATCTGCCAGACGACGAGCGTGGCGCCCGTGGAGCTCGTCGCGCCGCTCAACATCAGGCTGCCAGCGGATCCGGTGAAGGCCCCGATCGCGGTCGTCATCCTCGAGGTGCCGTCCGCGGCGAAGGACTGCGCGATCAGCTGGCCGTCGCCGGCCCGGACGATCACCGCGCTGTCGGGCCCGGCGTAGAGCGCGCCGCCGCTCTGCGCTGCGCGGAAACCGCCGTCGTGCGCGAGGAAATCATACGTGGGCGGAGGGAGCAGGTACGAACCCTCGGAGGCGATGAAGCCGTCGCGCAGCGGCCGCACATCGACGCCGAGGCTGGCCTTGGAGACGAATCCGTTCCGGATGGCCACGAAGAGGAAGTTCAGCTGCGGCGGGCCGACGTCGTTGCGACGGCACGACAGGACGACGGACCCGCGCCCGTCGCTGGTCGCGCCGACGACGGCGTTGCCGGTGTCGCCGGACCCGAGCCCGGAGCAGATCGTGATCTCGGCCGCACACGTCGACGCAGCGGGAATGACGCCGGGACAAGCGCCGGTATCGACGATTGCGACACCTTCGGACGCCGCGATCGACGGGTCACACGGTCCCGCCGCGACGCCCCCGTCCCCCGGTCCGGCATCCGGCTGCTGTGGAGTTGTCGCCTGGGCATCCACGGGCGGTTGCCCGGGGACCCCCTGCGCACATCCGAACGTCAAGATCGCTGCCGTCGCCAGAGCTGCGTTGCGCATCCGCGGGCAAACTGGTCACGGGTCGGGCGCTGCGCACGTTTGCGTCGCCTCCTCAACAGATCGATTGACCTCGCGCGCGCTCTCCCGCAGGATGCCAGCCCGATGTCCACGCGGATCGCCCTGTACCCGGGCTCCTTCGACCCGCCGACCAACGGGCACCTCAGCATCATCCAGCGCGGGTTGAAGATGTTCGACGGGCTGATCGTCGCCGTGCTCAAGAATCCCGCCAAGGACGCGCTCTTCAGCGTCGACGAGCGCGTGGAGCTCCTCCGCGGGGCCGTGGACGGCGACCAGCGGGTGCAGGTGAAGACGTTCTCCGGGCTCCTGGTGAAATTCGCGGAGGAACAGGGCGTCAACACCGTGCTGCGCGGCCTGCGCGCGGTGAGCGACTTCGAGTACGAGTTCCAGATGGCCAACATGAACCGCAAGCTCGATCCGGGGATCGAGACGCTCTTCATGATGACCGGCGAGGACTACTTCTACATCTCCAGCCGTTTCGTCCGGGACGTGGCCCGGCTGGGAGGCGACGTGACCGGCCTCGTTCCCCCCAACGTCCTGGCTGTTCTCAAGAAGAGGTTCAAGTGACGAGCAGGCGTCTCGAAGCGGTGAAGCCCTCCGCCACCATGGCCATGACGGCGCGTGCCATCCAGCTCCGGCGCGAAGGCCGGGACATCGTCTCTCTCTCCGTGGGCGAGCCGGACTTCCCGGTCTTTCCGCACGTGGAGCAGGCGGTGTCCGAGGCGCTGCGGAAGGGCTACACCAAGTACACCGCTTCCAACGGCATTCTCGAGCTGCGCGAGGCGATCTCCGACTGGACCAACCGGGCGGTCGGCGTGCGCTGGCCGGCAGCGCAGATCGTCGCCACCTCCGGGGCAAAGCAAGCGCTCTACAACGCCTGCATGGCGCTCCTCGACGAGGGCGACGAGGCGGTGATCCCGAACCCGTACTGGGTCAGCTATCCGGAGATGGTGCGGCTCGCCGGCGCGAAACCGGTCGAGCTCATGCTTCGCCAGGAGGACGGGTGGGCCCCGAGGTCCGAAGACCTCGAGCGCCTCCTCACGCCGCGCACGCGGGTCTTCATGTTCTCCAGCCCCTCGAACCCGACCGGCGGCGTCTGGAACGCCGACGTGATGCGGGGGATCGCGCGCGTGCTGGAGAAGTTTCCCAAGGTGGTCGTCCTCTCCGACGACATCTACGACAAGCTGGTGTACGGCGGGATGAAGGCGACCAACGTCCTGCAGGTCGCGCCGCAGCTGAAAGACCGCACCGTGCTCGTCAACGGCTGCTCCAAGGCATATGCGATGACCGGGCTCCGGCTGGGCTGGGCCTGCGGCCCCGCGGAGATCATCTCGGGGATGAACAAGGTGCAGGATGCGAGCACCTCGAACCCGAGCTCGCTTTCCCAGCACGCCGCCGTGGCGGCGTTGCGCGGTCCCCAGGAACCGGTCGAGACGATGAGGGTGCAATTCGAGAAGCGGCGACACCTGATGGTCGAGCTGCTCCGACAGGTGCGCGGCGTCGACGCGCATGCCCCCGACGGCGCCTATTACGTGTTCGCGAACTTCTCAGGGCTGCTCGCCCGCAGGTATCGGGGGGAACCGGTCGCCACCACCCAGCGCCTGGCGGAACTGCTCCTCGAGGAGTTCGGCGTCGCGACCGTGTCGGGGAGCGCTTTCGGCCGCGAAGGGTTCTTGCGGCTCTCCTTCGCCACCTCGGAAGCCGACATTCGCAAGGCCATGGATCGGGTCGCACGCTGCGCGGCGGCCCTCGAATAGACCCGAAAGGAGAGCACCATGATCAAGCTGCTTCGCGCCCTCGCCATCGCGGTCGCGCTGGCCTTCGCCGCGCCCTCCATCGCCTTCGCCAAATCGCAACCCGCTGACCAGAAAGCTTCGGCGAAGAAAGCCCAGAAGGTCGACCTCAACACCGCCAGCGAGGACGAGCTCAGGGCGCTTCCGGGAATCGGGGACGCCTACTCGAAGAAGATCATCGAGGGCCGCCCGTACAAGGCCAAGGACGAACTGGTCGAGAAGAAGATCATTCCCAAGGCGACATACGCGAAGATCAAGGACAAGGTCATCGCGCACCAGGTGAAGTGACGGCGGTCTTCGGCGAGCTGCGGCGGCGCGGCGTCCTCGGGGCGCTGGCTGCCTATGCCGTGGCTGCCGCTGGCGCCCTGCAGCTCGCGGACATCGTCGTTCACAATCTCGAGCTGCCCGGATGGACGGTGCGGGCGCTGATCTGGCTCGCCGCGGCGGGTTTCATCGCCACCGGCGTCGTCTCCTGGTTCTACGATCTGACACGGCGCGGATTCGTCCGCACCCAGAGTCCGGTGGATCGCGCGCCGACGCCCGCAACGCCGCAGAAACCCACGTTGCCCACGCCGCAGCCGCCGATCCTGCCGCGCCTTCTGGAAGCAGGGGCGGTGCTCGCCGGCCGCTACCACCTCGAGCGCGAGCTGGGGAAGGGCGGCATGGGCCGCGTGCTCGTGGCGCGCGACGAAAAGCTGGGCCGCCGCGTGGCGGTGAAGGTGGTGACCGCAGCGCACGATCCCGCCCGGGTGCGGCGCTTCGAGCAGGAAGCGCGGACCGCTGGCGCCCTCGAGCACCCCAACGTGCTGGCGGTCTACGATCTGGGAGAGCAGGACGGAGTGCCGTTCCTGGTCACCGAGCTGCTGGAAGGGCACACCTTGCGGACCGTGATCGATGGTCCCCGGCTCCCTCCCTCCCAAGTGCAGGGGGTCGCGCTCCAACTGGCCCGTGGCCTCGCTGCGGCGCACGCGCGCGGCATCGTGCACCGCGACCTCAAGCCAGAGAATCTCTTCCTCACCGACGACGGCCGGCTGAAGATCCTCGATTTCGGCCTGGCTCGTCTATCGGCGAACGACGAGGAGGGTCCAGGTCTGACCGTGACCGGCGCCATCTTCGGGACGCCCGGTTATCTGTCCCCCGAGCAGGCTCGCGGTGAGAAGGCCGGTCCGCCGAGTGACGTCTTCGCGGCCGGGGCGGTCGTCTACGAGCTGCTCTCGGGCAAGCGCGCCTTTCCCGGGAGCTCGCTGATCGAGGCCGGGCACGCGACGCTGAACACACAACCCCCGCCGTTGCCGGCCGCGGTCCCACCGGGGCTCGCCGCGGTGGTGACGCGATCGCTTCAGAAGGATCCGGCCCGACGGTTCGAGAACGGCGCCGCGCTCGCCCGTGCGCTCGATGCGCTGGAGCCGGGCGCCCCGGTGACGCTCCCGGCGCGGCCAAGGAGGCGCCGATCGACGTCGCTGATGGTCGCCGCCGCGGCGCTGGCCATCGCCGCGGCGGTGGCTTCGGGACTTCGCGTCAGCCGCTCGCCGCGCAGAGAAGACCGCGCGGGACGCACTCACCCCTCGGTTCCGGTCCCGCCCGTGCCGCCGTCGCCGCCGTCGATCGATTTTCCGCAGGGGCCGCAAGACCGCAATCCGTTCGACCGCGAACGATTCGAGCGCCAGCTGAAGGATCAGCTGAAGACGGCGATTCCCCGGGCCGGGACCGTGGGCCTGATCGCGGGCGCCCGCGCGCTGCAGAAGACCAACCAGGGCGCGCGTGCGGCAGGGATGCTGCGGCGTTCGCGCGATCCGGTCGCGCGGTTGGAGTTGTATCTGATCGAGCGCCAGTCGGACCGCTCCGCGGCGGACGCTTCGTTGCGGCAGTTCGCCGCGTCGGTACCCCCTGACGAGTGGCCCGCTCCGCTCTTGCGCGCGTTCCTGGGCAAGGCCAAAGACGACGAGGTGATCGCCGCGGCCAGCGACGACGACGAACGCTGCGAGGCGAACTACTACCTCGGACGGCTGCACGCGCCGACCGAACCCGCGCTGGCGCGAAAGGAGCTCGCGATCGCGGTTGCCGACGAGTGCGATCAGTCGGAGTTCGCGCGCGAGGAGCTGCAGGCGCTTCAGAGACGGTGAATTTGCATCATCGAGGCGCCGAACGTCGGACGGTTGGGCGGCACGGCGCTGGCGATGACGATGGCCTCGCCCCGCATCGCCTCCCCGGCTCCGACCAGCGTCTGGGCGACGTTGCTGATCATCTCGTCGGTGGTCTCGAACGGCTTGCGCACGCGGCGCGCCGTGACGCCCCAGTAGAGCGCCATCCTCCGGTACGCGACGTCGCTCGCGGTGAACGCCACGATCCGCGCTTGCGGCCGGTACTCCGCGATCTGCCGCGCGGTCTCTCCGGTACGGGTATAGACGCAGATGGTGCCGATGCCGAGCTGCTGGGCCGCGGCCGCGCAGGCGCGGGCGACCGCGGTGGCAAAGGTGCTCTCGCCGCGATCGAGAGTCGGGTCGGGCAGCGACTGGTACCGGGCGCTGCGCTCTACTTCCTCGATGATGGCCGCCATCGTCTTCACCGCTTCGACCGGATGCGCGCCGGTGGCCGTCTCCGCCGAGAGCATCACCGAGTCCGCCCCGTCGAGCACCGCGTTCGCGACGTCGCTCACCTCGGCGCGGGTTGGCTGGGGCGAGACGATCATGCTCTCCAGCATCTGCGTGGCCACGATGGCGATCTTGCCGTAATGGTTGGTGCGCTCGATGGCCGTCTTCTGGATCAGCGGCACCCGCTCGAGCGGCATCTCCACACCCAGGTCGCCGCGGGCGATCATCACGCCTTCGGCGAGCTGCGCGATCTCGTCGACCCGGTCCACCGCCTGGGGCTTTTCCAGTTTCGCGATCACGGGCGTGGTCGGCGCGTATCGCTTGATCAGCCGGATGTCGTCGGCATTGCGGACGAAGCTGAGCGCGACGTAGTCGACCTCGTGCTGCAGTCCGAACTTGAGGTCCTCGATGTCCTTCGGGGTCAGCGCCGGGATCGAGACCGGCGTACCGGGAAGGTTGATCCCCTTGTTGTCGGAGAGGGTGCCTCCGACATTCACCCGGCAGCGCACTTCTTTTCCCTCGACGGCGATCACCTCGAGCCGGATGGCGCCGTCGTTGATGAGGACGGTGTCGCCGATGGATACGTCCTCGGGCAGGCCTTCGTAGGAGCACGAGAACCGCTGTGCGTTTCCCAGCACCCCGGGCTCGACGGTGATGACCACCTCCGCCCCGGGCTGGAGCTGCGCCTTGCCACCGTCGATCTTGCCCACGCGGATCTTCGGCCCCTGGAGGTCGAGCAGGAGCGCCACCGGCCGCCCGGCGGTTTCCGCCGCCCGGCGCACATTGCCGATCGCGCGCAGGTGATCGTCGTGCGTGCCGTGCGAGAAGTTCAGCCGCGCGACGTCCATTCCCGCCTCGACCAGCCTGCCCAGCACCGGCTCTTCACGGGAGGCCGGCCCCATGGTGCAGATGATCTTGGCCTTGCGCATGCGTTGGCCGGGAGCGTAGGGCGCAACACCGGGCCCTGCAAGAAAGGAATAGCCGCTGCCGCGCCGAAGGCGCGGGTTAGTCGCGGCCGCCGAAGGTGCGGCTTAGTCGCGGCCGCCGAAGGCGGCTTAGCGACTACTTCGGAGACTGTACCGGTGATGAGAAGCGCTACTCCAGTTCGGCGACTTCCTCTTCTTCGTCCTCGTCGCCTTCCTCGTCCTCGCTGTCCTCTTCGTCGAGGAGCGCGGCCTTCCGGGAAACCGCTGGCGCCTCGTCGTACGGCGGCGGCATGTCCTCGCTGTTCACCTCGACGCTGGCGGTGAACTTCCTGCGCAGCGGCGCCAGCGCCGCGAACAGCTCTTCCAAGCCGCTGACGATCGCCTCGACCTGCTCGTCCGGCGCCCGCGTCCCGCACCCGGGGCAGCGAAGCACGGGGTCGCCCTGGATGTCGGAGACGTCCATCGAGAAGGACTCCTCGCATTTCTGGCACTGGAATTCGAGCTGCATGGCACAGCCTCCCGACCGGGCCACAATAGTCACGGCTTCGCGGTCGGGAAGGGGGGAGTGCGTATTTCTCCGGGGTTGTCGCTGAACCGACGTTCCAGGCTCCTTTCCACCGCAGAAACGGCCCTGTACGCGCGGCTGGGCTGGCGCTATGTTCCGCGCCCCCCGGACAGGAGCCGAGACATGCCCAGCCCAGCGCCGCAGGTCCCGAAGAACGGCAAGGCCATCACTATTTCGGGCGGCCGCCTCAGCGTCCCGGATCAGCCGATCCTGCCGTTCATCGAAGGAGATGGAACGGGTCCGGACATCTGGCGTGCGTCGCAGCGCGTCCTCGATGCAGCGGTCGAGAAGGCATACGGCGGCCGGCGCCGGATCGCCTGGATGGAGGTCTACGCCGGCGAGAAGAGCAAGAACCTGTTCGACAACTGGCTTCCGGACGAGACCGTCGAAGCGTTCCGCAAGTATCTGGTCGGAATCAAGGGTCCCCTCACGACCCCCGTGGGAGGTGGGATCCGCTCCCTCAACGTCGCGCTGCGGCAGATGCTCGACCTCTTCGTCTGCCTGCGCCCGGTGCGCTGGTTCAAAGGCGTCCCCAGCCCGGTCAAGCGGCCGGACAAGATCGACATGGTGATCTTCCGCGAGAACACGGAGGACATCTACGCCGGCATCGAGTACGCCGCGGGCACGCCGGAGAGCCAGAAGGTCCTCGATTTCTGGGCCAGGGAGTTTCCCAAGGAGTTCAAAAAAATCCGCTTCGGCACCCGGGACGCCGGCGCGGCCTGGCAGAAGCAGCTGGAAGGGATCGGCGCGCCGAAGCGCGAGACGCCGGTGGAAGTGGGCGTCGGTCTCAAGCCCATCAGCTACCTCGGCACCGAGCGGCTGGTGCACAGCGCGATCAGCTACGCGGTACAGAACAAGCGCAAGAGCGTCACGCTGGTGCACAAGGGCAACATCATGAAGTTCACGGAGGGCGCCTTCCGCGACTGGGGCTACCGCGTCGCGAAGGAGATGTTCGGCGCGAAAGAGATCGACGGCGGGCCCTGGTGCAAATTGCCCAGCGGCGTCGTGGTCAAGGATGCGATCGCCGACATCACGCTGCAGCAGGTCCTCACCCGGCCGGAGGACTTCGACGTGATCGCCACGCCGAACCTGAACGGCGACTACCTGAGCGACGCGCTCGCGGCGCAGGTGGGCGGCATCGGCATCGCCCCGGGCGGCAACATCAACTACGTCACCGGACATGCGGTGTTCGAGGCGACGCACGGGACGGCGCCGAAGTACGCCAACCAGGACAAGGTGAACCCCGGCTCGGTGATCCTCTCCGGAGAGATGATGCTGCGGCACCTCGGCTGGAACGAGGCCGCGGAGTTGATCGTCCGCGGGATGGACGGCGCCATCGCTGCGAAGACGGTCACGTACGACTTCGCCCGGCTGATGGTCCAGGAGGGGGAGAAAAACGTCCAGGAAGTGAAATGCTCGGAATTCGGCGAGGCGATTACTCGTCACTTCTGAATTCACGGGGCTTGAAGAGTCCCTTGGGCCCCGAGATCCGCCATCATGCATTCCGGCCGGTTGGGTCCCGCGATCGCGACAGCGTCGCCGCGCTGCACTCCGAGCGCGATCAGCGCGCGCCGCGCGGCGGACGTCGCGCGCGGCCTCGCTCCATCTCCACTCGCGCGCCCGTGCTTCCAGTTGAGGCGCCGCGGATGCCGCCGGGCCGTCTCGAAGAAAGCGCGGACGGTGATGCCTGCAGCAGTTGCGGCGCCCGCGCAGGTGGAGTAGGTAGCGCGCGCCCCCAAGGTTGCGGAGAACCATCATGGCGCGCAGGAAGATCGCCCTCATCGGCGCAGGTCAGATCGGCGGCAACCTCGCACTTCTCGCGGCCCAGAAGGAGCTCGGCGACGTCGTGCTGTTCGACGTGGTGGAAGGCGTCCCCCAGGGCAAGGCGCTGGACATCATGCAGTCGCGCGCGGTGGACGGATACGACGTCCGGATCGTCGGCACCAACAAGTACGACGAAGTGGCGGGCGCCGACGTGGTGATCGTCACCGCGGGGGTGCCGCGCAAGCCGGGCATGAGCCGCGAGGACCTCCTCGGGATCAACATCAAGATCATGCGCGACGTGGCCACCAACGTGAAGGAGAAGTGCGCGAACGCTTTCGTGATCGTGATCTCCAACCCGCTCGACGCCATGGTGTACGCGATGAAGCAGATCACCGGCTTCCCCAAAGAGCGGGTGGTGGGCATGGCCGGGGTGCTGGACAGCTCGCGGTTCCGCCTCTTCGTCGCCGAAGAGCTGAACGTCGCGATCGAGGACGTGCACGCGGTGGTTCTCGGAGGGCACGGCGACGACATGGTCCCGCTGACGCGCTTCTGCTCGGTGTCGGGGATCCCGCTGGAAAAGCTGATCCCCAGGCAGAGGCTCGAGGCGATCGTCGATCGGACGCGCAAGGGTGGAGGCGAGATCGTCGCGCTGCTCAAGACCGGATCGGCGTTCTACGCGCCGGCGACGAGCGCCATCGCCATGGCGGAGAGCTACCTTCGCGACAAGAAGCGGGTGCTTCCCTGCGCGGCGCTGCTCGAAGGCGAGTACGGCGTCCACGGCTATTACATGGGCGTGCCGGTCACCATCGGCGAGAGAGGGATCGAGAAGATCCACCAGATCGAGCTCAGCGGCGAAGAGAAGGCGATGTTCGAGCGGTCCTTCCAGTCGGTGAAGAAGACCGTCGACGAGATCAAGCCGCAGGTCGCTGCTTAAGATTGGGGTGTGGCCCAGGCAGAGGTTCTCGAGCGCGGCGACCTCCATTTCCTCTACACGCCGCGCGTCCGCCCCGAGGGCGGTCTTCCGTTCCAGATCGAGAGCGCGCCGCTTCGCCCGCGCGAAGTGCAGCGCCTCTACGTCGTGCTCCGCCCGGAGGGAAGACGGCTCTACAGGCGCCTGCTCGTCGGCCGCAAGCGCATGCCGGACTCTTCGCGAAGGCAGCGATTCTGGGCGGAGATCGAGCGGGTGGAAGGGAGCGCCGCGGCACTCCTCGGCGATCTGCGCCGCTTCGAGTACGAGACGAAGACGCGGGGAAGGCGCGTGCAGCCGGCAGCGAGGGCGGCGGGAGAGGGCGTCTACGCGATGCTCCGGCACGGCAGCCACTCTCACCTTCTCTACCGGCTCGTCGATCCGGCGGAGCCGGGCGACGTGCAGCGCGCCCTCGGCATTCTTGGCCGCGGCAGCTACATCGCCGCGGCGTTCAATCCCGAGGCGCCTGCGAAGCTCGGCCGCCGGCAGCCCGACGTCGCTCCCTTGCCGCAACGGCTGCGCGAGAAGTTCGGCGGTCGCAAGTTCGCGCCGCTTGACGTCGAGCTGCTCGACGTGCCCGGCCTCGAGGTCGTGCTGATCGGCGCGTTGGGCGCCGGAGAGGCGGCGCTCGAGGCCGGCGCGTGGAGCTGATTCACAACGCTGCGTTCGCGCCGTCCGCTGCCGCCGTCAGGACGGGAGCGAACGTCCGCGACGCGGCAGTGTGGGGAGCCTGGACGAGCTGGGCGATGAACCACACCCAGAGGAGCGCCCAGAGAGCGATGACGGCGAGTCCGGCGACGAAACCGGAGGACGTGGGGTGCAGGCGCAGGCGGAACATATAACCTCCTAAGTTATACTTGACTGTTATCTACGCCTGGGCTACTAACCTGTCAAGTCCATCTTGAAAGTTAGGTAGGAAATGGCCGGCGCACGGGAAGAAGGACATCGATTCGACCTCGACGGCGGCACCGTCTCGCTCGATTTCGTCAATACCGTCAGCGGGATGCGCGACTCGGCCAATCCCCGCAACCGGCTCGAGGGCTTCGCCGACATCGTGTATTGGGCGGAGCAGGTCGGCGTGATCGATGCGCGCGAAGCCGCCCGACTTTACGCGACGGCGGAACACGAACCGGCGCGCGCCGCCAACGCGCACCGGGAGGCGATTCGACGGCGCGAAGCCTTGCACGACGTCGTGCTCGCCGCGGTGGACGTGCGCCCGACTCCGGGCGCCGCGCTGGAAACGGTCAACGCCTGGATCGCCGATGCGCTGGTCCATCGTCGGTTCCGCGCCACCGCGCCCGGCAAATTCGAGGCGGCGCTCGAGGACGACGGCGACCTGCTCGCGTTCCTCAGGCCGGTGGCGCTCGACGCGGCGGAGCTGCTCGAGCACGAGGTCTCCCGCGGGCTGGTCGGCGTCTGCGAGGAGCGTCTCGTCGGCCGCTGCGCGTGGCTCTTTCTCGACACGACGAAGAACCACAGCCGCCGCTTCTGCACCATGAAGGAGTGCGGCAACCGCGCCAAGCAGCGCCGCCACTACCAGCGCAAAAGGGCCACTCAGCGATAGTCCCAAGGCAGCGCGCGGAGCACCGCGGCGCTACGGCACAGCCGGCGCGACCCGCGCCGGGGCTAGCCGCTGCATTGCAGGTCGCGCCCCCGTGCGCTATGTCGTCGCCCGGCCCGGGAGGCGCAGATCAATGGCGGAGCGCTACATCGTCGTCGGTGGCGGCCTGGCGGGGCTCATGACGGTCATCAAGCTCGCCGAGGCAGGCAAACACGTCGACGTGTTCTCGATCGTGCCGGTGAAGCGAAGTCATTCCGTTTGCGCGCAGGGCGGAATCAACGGCGCCGTGAACACCAAAGGGGAAGGCGACCACCCCGACATCCACGTCAAGGACACGCTCAAGGGCGGCGACTTCCTCGCCGAGCAGCCGCCGGTGAAGGGGATGTGCTACGCCGCCCCGCAGATCATCTACCTGCTCGACCGCATGGGGGTTCCCTTCAATCGCACCAACGAAGGGCTCCTCGACTTCCGCCGGTTCGGCGGCACGCTGCACCACCGGACCGCCTTCGCCGGCGCCTCCACCGGCCAGCAGCTGCTCTACGCCCTCGACGAGCAGGTCCGCCGCTACGAGAGCGAGGGCCTGGTGCGCAAGTACGAGTACTGGGAGTACCTCTCATTCCTCAAGGACGAGCAGGGCGCGTGCCGGGGCATCGCGGCGCTCAACCTGCGGACGATGGAGATCGAGGCCTTCCCCGCCGACGCCGTCTGCCTTGCCACCGGCGGACCCGGCATCGTGTACGGCCGCAGCACCAACAGCACGATCAACACCGGCAGCGCCAACGGCCGCTCATACATGGACGGCGCCATCTATGCCAACGCCGAGTTCGTGCAGGTGCACCCGACCGCGATCCCGGGAGAGGACAAGCACCGGTTGATGTCCGAGTCGGCCCGTGGGGAAGGCGGGCGCGTCTGGGTGCCCAAGCAGAAAGGCGACAAGCGCCGGGGAAAGGACGTTCCCGAGAACGAGCGCTGGCATTTCCTCGAGGAGAAATATCCCCGGTACGGAAACCTGGTTCCGCGCGACGTCGCCTCCCGCGAGATCTTCGCGGTGGTGAAGGACATGGGAATGGGCGTCGAGGGCCAGGACGCCGTCTACCTCGACGTCTCGCACATTCCCGCCGCCATCCTCGATCGCAAGCTCGGCGGCATCATGGAGATCTACGAGAAGTTCCAGGGAGTCGACCCGCGGCACGAGCCGATGAAGATCTTCCCCGCCGTCCATTACTCGATGGGCGGGCTGTGGTGCGACTACGAGGCCGACGCCAACAACGATCTGGTGCAAGGCAGCCCGCGCCAGCAGACGACGAACATTCCGGGGCTCTACGCCGCCGGCGAATGCGACTACGCGTACCATGGCGCGAATCGCCTCGGCGCCAACTCGCTGCTCTCCTGCATCTACGCGGGGATGATCGCGGGGCCGGCGATGATCAGCTACGCGCGCAACAACTTGAAGACGAAGGGCGACGTGCCAGCCTCGCTGCTCGCTTCGGGCAAGAAGCGGTGGGACGAGCGGTTCGCGGCCATCTACGGGATGAGCGGGGCGGAGAACCCATACGTGATCGGCCTGCAGATGGGCGAATTGATGATCAAGAGCGCCACGGTAGTGAAGGCCAACGCGCAGATCGACGGCGCGCTGAACGAGATCCAGACGCTCAAGGATCGCTGGAAGCGGTGCAACGTGCTCGACACGGGGCGCACCGTGAACCAGAGCGCCGCCTACGTGAACCAGCTCTGGAACATGCTGGAGATCGCGCACCTCATCCTCAAGGCTTCCCGCCTGCGCGACGAGAGCCGGGGCAGCCACTACAAGCCGGAGTTCGTCCTCCCCCGACCGAAGACCGCGAAGCCCGGCGACGATCCCGAGTTCATGGCTGCCTGGAAGGCGCGCAACGATCGTTGGCTCAGGAACAGCATGGGAACCTGGTCGGCCGACGGGCCGAAGGTGGAATTCCAGGAGCTGCAGAGCCTGAGAAACCCCATTCTCGCGCCCGAGCCCCGGCACTATGATTAGGACGACATGCCCGACAAGGTCATCGTGAGGATCGAGCGCAGCGACGGGCCGGATCGCCCGTCGCACTGGGAGGAGTTCCACGTCGAGCAGCGCCCGAACGCGAACGTCATCTCCGTGCTGATGCAGATCCAGCGCAATCCGGTGACGGCGGAAGGAAGGACGACCACGCCGCCCGCATGGGACGCGGCTTGTCTCGAAGAGGTGTGCGGCTCCTGCACGATGGTGATCAACGGAAAGGTCCGCCAGGCGTGCTCGGCGCTGATCGATCATCTCACCCAGCCGATCACGCTGCAGCCGATGAAGAAGTTCCCATTGCTCCGCGATCTCACCGTCGACCGGCAGAAGATGTTCGACGCCCTGAAGCGGGTGAAGGCCTGGGTGCCGATCGACGGCACCTACGATCTGGGTCCCGGGCCGAAGCAATCTCCTGAAGTGTCCGAGCTGCGCTATGTCCTCTCGACTTGCATGACCTGCGGTTGCTGTCTGGAGGTCTGTCCGCAAGTCGCCCCGGGGACTGCGTTCGTGGGCGCCGCCGCAATCTCGCAAGTCCGCCTCTTCAACTCGCATCCCACCGGAGCGATGAATGCGAGCGAGCGCCTCCACGGACTGATGGGGGAGGGCGGAGTTACCGATTGCGGCAAGGCGGCGAACTGCGTCGACGCCTGCCCGAAAGGGATCCCGCTCACGTCGTCCATCGCGGACATGGCGCGCGAGACCACCAGGCAGGCGCTGAAGGACTGGTTCTTCCGCGACGAGCGCAAGGGCGGCGCTGGACCGGCGGGGTAGCTTTCGTCCTTCGGCTCGCACTTCGCCGCATCGCCGCCCGGCGCCTCGCACTGCTCGCGTGCGCTCGCTTGCGGTATCCGCGATCTTGCCTACATCCCCGGACGGTAGGGGGTTCCTGACCGATTGGAGCGTTCGTAAAATACCGTCCGAACGGTACTGAGCCGTTCCGGGGGTCCGTCCGAGAAGGACAACCCATGGGCGAAGTCCTCACGTCCGGCAGCCTGTCCACGACCGCTACCGGTTTGCCTGCGGTTCGCGACCTGGGACCTCTGTACGCAGACGCGATGGAGGCGACTCCGGACCATGCCGACGAGGACGCGCTTCAGCGTGCCTACGAGATCGGCCGTCAAGGCATCGCCCGCGGCATCGGATTGCTCGAGCTCGCCACGATCCACCACGAGGTCCTGGCCCGCGCGCTGAAGCGGATCTCCAAATCCTCGCGCATCGAGGAGGAGGTCCGCCGGGCGGGAAAGTTCTTCATCGAGAGCCTTTCGCCCTACGAGATGGCGCACCGCGGATTCAGCGAAGCGGTCTGCGCCCTGCGCAGCCTGAACGAGACGATGGAGCGGGAGATCCAGCGGATCGCCCATTCGGTGCACAACGAAGCGGGGCAGCTCCTCGACGCTGCCCGACTCGCGATCGCCGGCGTGGGCCGGGATGCGAGCCCGTCGCTGCAGGGCCGGCTGCGGGAGCTCGGCGAAATCCTCGACAAGGCCGAGACGGAGCTGCGGCGGCTCTCGCACGAGCTCCGGCCCATCATTCTCGACGACCTCGGGCTGATTCCCGCGCTACAGGTTCTCGCCGAAGGCATCTCGCGCCGCAGCGGCGTCATCGTCGAGGTGGACACCTGCCTCAAGGGGAGGCCGTCGCCGAACGTAGAGACGGCGCTCTACCGGATCGTCCAGGAGGCGTTGACCAACGTCGTCCGCCACGCGCGCGCCAGCAACGTGAGGATCCAGCTCGCGCGCGATGCGAAGGGCGCGCTCCACTGCGGGATCCGCGACGACGGCGCCGGCTTCGACGTCGTCACCCTTCTTTCGCGAAAGGAGCGCGGCGGTCTCGGCCTGATCGGGATCCGCGAGCGTCTGAACGCCGTCGGGGGAACGCTGCAGATCCGATCTGAAACCGGCTGGGGAACGGAGCTGCGTATCGAGATCCCTGCGGAGAAGTGATGTCGATTCGTCTCCTTCTTGCCGACGACCACGCCGTGGTCCGCAACGGCCTGCGCGCCCTGCTGGAGAAGGAGGGCTTCCAGGTGTCGGCGGAGGCCTCTGACGGCCAGGAAGCGGTCCGGCTTGCCGCCGTCGTCCATCCGGACATCGCCGTCCTCGACATCAGCATGCCCCTTTTGAACGGCTTGGACGCCGCGCGCGAGCTGAAGAAGAACGAGGAGGGCATCAAGATCGTCCTCCTCACCCGACACGACGAACCCCAGTACGTCACGGAGGCGCTTCGCGCCGGCGTCAAGGGATACGTGTTGAAGAACCAGGCGGCCACCGATCTGGTCGCCGCCATCCAGCAGGTCGGTCGCGGCGGCGTCTACCTGAGCCCCAACATCTCCCGCGCCGTGATGGAAGCGTACGTGGCGAAGACGGAGCCCGAGGCGGATCCGCTGACTCCGCGCGAGCGCCAGGTCCTGCAGATGGTCGGCGAAGGAAAGTCCACCAAGGACGTGGCGCGCTTGCTCGGCATCAGCACCAAGACCGCCGAGTCGCACCGGGCGCGGCTGATGCGCAAGCTCGACATCCACGAGACCGCCGGGCTGGTCCGCTACGCCATCCGACGCGGCCTCGTGCAGCCCTAGAGCGCGCATCTCATCGGTGGTTTACCCGACGGGGCCGCCATCGTTTCACTCAACCGAACTCGACGGTTCACCCGGTTGAAGACCTTCGTCGCGGTACGGAGATCCACGTGCAGAATGGGGCGAGAGGACCAGGTGCTCGGGAAGTCAGGCGCGCGTTCAGCGCAGCCGCTTCCGATTCGCCGGCCGCTGCGGATCGCGGCCGTCGGTGGAGGAACCGGGCTCCCCGCGGTCCTCGGCGGGCTGATCCGCTCGCGTGCTTTTCACGTACCGCCCGAGGTTTCCGCCATCGTGACGACCTGCGACGACGGCGGAAGCTCGGGCGAGCTGCGCCGTCTCTATCGCCTTCCGAGCCCTGGCGACATCCGCAACTGCCTCGTGGCGCTCACGCCCGGCGCAAATCCACTCGCGAGGATCTTCCAGCACCGGTTCCCTGGAGTCGGCGGGATCGGAGGCCATACCGTCGGGAACCTGGTCCTTGCCGCTCTCGCGCAGCGGTTGGGCAGTTTCGCCTCGGCAGTCCAGGAAGCGACGCGGCTGCTCGGAGCGCAGGGACGCGTCCTCCCGGCAACGCGGCGGCGCGTCGATCTGATCGCGGAGCTCGCGGGCGGTCGTGTGGTGCGCGGCGAGACTGCCATCGCTGCCGCCCGCGGGCGCGTGGACCGCCTGCGGTTGCGACGGCCCGTGGCGGCATCGGCCGAGGCGCTGGACGCCATCGCCAACGCCGACCTCGTGGTGTTCGGCCCTGGCAGCCTGTACACGAGCGTCATCGCCAGCCTCCTGGGCGAGGGAATGCGCGCGGCGTTCGCAGCCTGCCGCGGACTGCGGGTGCTGGTGGTCAATCTCTTCACGCAGCCTGGTGAAACCGACGGCTACGACGCCGCCGACCACGTGCGTGCTCTCCAGCAGCACGTCGGGCCCGTCGTCGACGCGGCGCTGGTGCACGCGCGTCCGCTTCCCGCACGGCTGGTGTCGTCCTATGCCGCCGACGGGGCTCGGGCAGTCGAGTACGACCGCGACGCGCTCGCCGCTCTCGGTCTGGCCGTCTTCGAGGCGGACCTGCTCGCGGCGGCCGCGGACCCGACCCGGGCCCGACACGACCCCCGCAAGCTGGGCAAAGCGCTCCACGACATCATCCGGTTCAGAGATCGATCGCAGACAGGAGGAAAGCCATGTGCGGAATCGTCGGCTACATCGGCGGACGCGAGGCAGGTCCGTTCCTCGTCGAGGGACTTCGCCGCCTCGAGTACCGCGGCTACGACAGCGCCGGCGCCGCCTTTCTCCTGCAGGATCGCGTCGTCACCGAGAAATCCCGAGGTCGGGTGTCGGATCTCGCCTCTGCGCTCCTCCGCGCCGGCCAAGGAGCCACGGTCGGCATCGGGCATACGCGCTGGGCCACGCACGGGCGGCCCAGCGATCGCAATGCCCATCCGCACGCTGACTGCACGCGGAGGATCGCCGTCGTCCACAACGGAATCATCGAGAACTACCGGGAGCTGAAGGACGTCCTCACCCGCGCGGGACACAGGTTCGCCTCCGACACCGATACCGAGATCCTCGCTCACCTCGTCGAGCAGGAGCTCAACGGCGACGGAGTTGCGGGGGCGTTGCGCCGCGCCCTGCGGCGGGTGACGGGCACCTTCGCCATCGCCGTGCTCGCGGTGGACGATCCCTTCCGGCTCTACGCCGCGCGGCGAGGGTCCCCGCTGATCGTGGGTCGGTGCGCGGACGAACAGCTCCTGGCCAGCGACATTCCCGCCCTGCTGCCGTTCACGCGCGACCAGATCGTGCTCGAGGACGGCGAGATGGCGGTGCTCTCGCGCGGCGCCGTCGACGTGATCGGGATGCGGGACGGAGGGCGGTTGCAGCGAACGCCGAATCGGATCGACTGGGACCTGGATACGGCAGAGAAGGGCGGCCATCCGCACTTCATGCTGAAGGAGATCCTGGAGCAGCCTCGCGCCCTGCGCGACACGCTCTCAGGCAGGCTGGTCGGCGATGTGCCTGCGCTGCCGGAGCTGGCCTTCTCGTCCGCGCGCGCGAAAGCGCTCGAACGCGCCGCGCTCGTCGCCTGCGGCACGAGTTGGCATGCCGCGCTGGTCGGCAGCCGGTATTTCGAGGAGCTCGCAGGGGTTCCCGCGTCGGCCGAGGTGGCGAGCGAATATCGCTACCGGCCTCCTCTCGCTGGCGAAACGCAAGACGATGCCGCTCGCTATCGGCTCGTCGTGGCGGTGAGCCAGTCTGGCGAAACAGCGGACACCCTGGCCGCCCTCCGCGAAGCAGTCCGGGCCGGAGCGCAGCCGATGGCCTTGGTCAACGTCGTCGGCAGCTCCATCGCACGCGAGGCGAAGGCGGTCCTGTACACCCGCGCCGGGCCGGAGATCTCGGTCGCTTCCACCAAGGCCTTCACCACGCAGGTGGCGGGATTCCTGCTCATCGCCCTGCATCTTGGCGTACTCAGGGAAACGATCGCACCGCACCGTGCGCGGTCGCTCAGCGCGGAGTTGACGGGCGTGCCCGATCAGCTCCAGGCGATGTTGCCGGCCGCCGTGAAGCAGGCGAGGGAGCTCGCCCCCCGTCTCCGGCAGATGGGCGGGGCGCTCTATCTCGGCCGGGGATATTCGTACCCCTTGGCGCTGGAAGGAGCGCTCAAGCTCAAGGAGATCACCTACGTTCACGCCGAGGGCCACCCGGCCGGAGAGATGAAGCACGGGCCGATTGCGCTCGTGGGCCCGCGGACGGCAGTCGTCGTCGTGGCGCCTTCCGATCGGCTGCGCGCCAAGACGCTCGGAAACCTCGAGGAGGTAAGGGCTCGCGACGGGTTCGTCATCGCAGTCGGGACGGAGGGCGACGAAGACCTTCGCCGTCTCTCCGACGTCTTCTTTCCGCTGCCACGCACCGACGAATTGATTGCGCCGCTACTGGCGGCGGCACCGCTGCAACTGATCGCGTACGAACTGGCCGCGGCGCTGAGGCGCGACGTGGACCAACCGCGCAATCTCGCCAAGTCCGTGACGGTGGAATGAGGTCTCGGGATGGCGATTCGTGTCCTCCTGGCGGATGACCACCTGGCCGTTCGGCAAGCCTTGCGCACGCTGCTGGCAGCCGAGGGCTTCGAGATAGCGGCCGAAGCCGGCGATGGTCGCGACGCGGTGCGCCTTGCCGCCTCTGTCGGCCCCGACGTCGCCGTGCTCGATCTCAGCATGCCGCGGTTGACGGGCCTCGATGCCGCCCGCGAGCTGCAGGGACAATCGCAGGCAATCCGGATCATCCTGCTCACCCGTCACGAGGAGCCGCAGTACGTGACCGCGGCATTTGGAGCAGGCGTGCACGGCTACGTCCTGAAAAGAAGGGCGGCGAGCGACCTCGTCGAGGCCATCCGCCGCGTTGCGGCGGGCGGCACTTATCTGAGCCCGGAGCTTTCCGACGCGGCGCTTCACGAGCCACCCCCGGGGCGCGGCTGAGGGGCGGCTGAGGCGCATCGCTCCATGGTTTACCTGAACGCGCCCCAATCCTTTCGCTCAATGGAAAACCGACGTTTCACCCGCTTGGACTATTCCGCTGCGATCAAGAGATCCCTCCGTGAAGGGCATGGAGGCGATAGCGGACATGGGCGTGTGCTGCTGGTGCCGGTCGACACTGCTGATCGCAGCGATTGCCGGTGGAGTCCAGGCCGCCGCCGGAAAGCCGTCCGTCGCCTTCTTCTACGGAAAGCAGGTCCCGGTCGCTGAGCTGTCTCAATTCGACTGGGTGGTCGTCCAGCCCGAAAACCTCGACGCCGCAAGCCTCGCGAAGCTCCAGCGGGCAGGCGTCGAGGTTTTCGCATACCTGAGCGCAGGAGAGGGCTCGCCCGGCGCCGTCGAACCGGCCTGGGTCCTCGGCTCGAACACTGCCTGGAGCAGCGCCATCATGAATCCCGCGGCGGCGGGGTGGCGCAACCAAGTGCTCGATCGCGCCGACGCGCTGTGGAAGGACGGATATCGGGCGCTCTTCCTCGACACGCTCGACAGCTACCTGGCCGTCCTTCCCGGCGCGGAGGCGCGCCGTACCGCCGCCGCGGCCCTCGCCAGCATCGTCCGAGGCATCCACCGGCGCCATCCCAAGGTAAAGCTCTTCTTCAACCGCGGGTTCGAGATCCTCGACGACGTGGGAAGCCTGGCGGCGGGGCTGGCGGCCGAGTCCCTTCTCCACGGCTGGGATGCGGCCGCGAAGCGATACGTCGAGGTGAACGAAACGGACCGGAAATGGCTGCTCGGCCAACTGCAAAAGGTCAAGCAGCGATTCGGCATCCCGGTCGTAGTGGTGGATTACCTCCCGCCCTCGCGGCGCGCGACGGCGCGTGAGGCTGCGCGCCGGATCGACGCGATGGGCTTCTCTCCGTGGATCTCTACTCCTTCGCTGGACATGCTCGGCGTCGGGGCGTTGGAGGTGGTACCGCGTCGCGTCCTGCTTCTGTACGACGGCGCGGAGACTCCCAGCCTCGAGCAAAGCCCGATCCACAGGCTTGCCGCCCTGCCCGTCGAGTACCTGGGCTGCGTCCCGACGTACCTCGACGTGCGCGCTGGATTGCCGCGGGAGCCGCTCGCCGGCCTCTATGCCGGTGTCGTCACCTGGTTCACCGACGACGAGATGCCGGACGCCCTCGGCTATCCCGAGTGGCTCCTGCGGCAGATCGAAGCGGGCGTCCCGGTCGCGATGTTCGGAAGTCCCGGGTTCAACGCCTCGAGCGCCTTTCTCCACCGCCTCGGGATTGCGACTTCCGCCGGCGCTTCACGACCGGTGCGCATCGCCACCCGCGACGCGTTCGTCGGCCTCGAGGCGGACCCCCGGCCTCGCTCCCGCGGACTGCATCCGTGGCGCGCCTCCGGCGAAGGCATGGCCGTTCACGTCCGGCTCGCCGACGGAAACGGCGAGCTGATCGATCCGGTCCTGACCGCGCCTTGGGGCGGTATGGCGCTCGACCCCTACGTCCTGGAGATCGGGTACCAGGGACGCACACGATGGATCGTCGATCCTTTCCAGTTCCTCGAGAAAGCCCTTGCGCTCCGGCCGGCGCCGGCGCTCGACCTCACCACCGAGAACGGCGCACGCCTCCTCGTCGTCGTCGCGGACGGTGTCGGGTTCGCCAGCCCCGCCGGCCCGAGCGCTGCCCCTGCCGGCGACGTGATCCGCCGTGAACTGCTGGCGCGCCTCGCCGTTCCGGCGACGGTGTCCATTCCTCCGGAGGAGCTCGCCGCCGGCGGAGCGGGCGGCGCCCGCCCGCAGCTCGAGGCGGCGGCGCGGTCGATCTTCGCGCTTCCCAACGTCGAGCCCGCGGCCCAGGCGGTGCGGCTCGCGAGTGGAAATCCCCAGGAGATCGGCGATGTGTCGTTGGGCCAGCTCTCGCCCAGCGGATATCCGGTCGGCGACGCCTTCCGCATCTATTTGCCTGGCTGGAACGAGAGCGGCGCTTCGAGCTGGTGGACCTCGGCCGACTTCGATCCCGACCGCGTCATCGCGCTGCTCGAGCGGGCGGAGACTCCGCGGCGACTGAAGCCGCTCGGGCTCTACTTCCGTTTCTGGATCGCGACCAGGCCCGCCGCACTCCGTGCGTTCGAGGAGGTCCTGCGCTGGGCGCGTGGCGCCGGAACGCTGCCGCTCTGGTCGCACGAGTACGCCGGCCGCGTTCTGGAGTTCCAGTCCGCCTCGATCGCGCAGCGGCTCGACGGCACCTGGCAATTCCGCGGCCTCGACAAGCTGCGCACCGTGCGCATCCCCGCTTCCCTCGGCTGGCCCGACCCCGACGGATCACGCGGTGTCGCGAGCATCACCGACGTCGGCGACTCGCGGTACGTGAGCTTCGCCCCCGGGCAGGATCCTGCGCTCGCGCTCGCTTCGGAGCCGCCGCGCGATCCGTACCTGTCCTGGGCCAACGCTCCCCTCGAGCACTGGTCCGCGCAGGGCCCCACGGTCTCCATACGCCTCCGCGGCCACGAGCCCGTGCGCTTCGCCGTCGGAGGACCATCGCCCTGCACGTTGACGACCGGGGCCAGGAAGGTCCGCCCGGTGGATGTGGACGGGCGAGCCGTCTTCTCACTTCCCGACGCGGACAGCGGCGACGCGCGGCTCGATTGCGGGGGACACTGAGCATGCAGCGTCGGCCGAAGCAGCGGGGTCGCCGACGAGTTGCTGGACCCGCCCTGACCGCTGCCGTGGTCGTGGTCTCCATCGGAAGTCTCGGCGGGTTGCATCTCTGGGCGGGAGAGGCGGACAGCGCGTCGGGACCGGCCGATGCCCTGGGCCTGGCGCTTCTGCGGGCCGACCTGGAGCTGAATCCCGATGACGCGACCCTGCGCATGCGCCTGACCCGCGAGCAGCTCGCGCTTGGAATGTACCGGGACGCGGAGCGCACGTTGGTCCCGCTCTTCGGGGCAGGGACCGCAATGGCCCCGGAGGCGGCGCTCCTCTCGGTCGACGTCAAGCTGGCGGCATGGCGCGCGATCGCACCGGAGCTGCCGGCCCGCCACGCCGCGCAAGCCGATGCGCTGGCGCGGCTCGAGGCTTTCCTTCCCCGTCAGGGGAATCTCGACGACCTGGCGCATGCCGCCCGCGCCGCCCGCGAGCTGGGGCGTCCCGATCTCGCCGCGCGCGCGGACGAACGCGCCGCCGCGCTCGAGCCCGATCCAAGGCGCGCGATGGATCTCGGTTTGACCGCGGTCGACGAGTTCCGTGCGGCCGACCGCGGCGACGAGGCCTTGCGTCTGGCCGAGAAGCTGGTCGAGCGCTTCCCGGCAGAGCGCACCGTGGTCGAACGCGCCCTGGCGATTGCCCTGGCCCAGAACGATCCGCAGCGTGCCCGCCGCCTCGGTGAGCGACTGACCTCCATCGGAACGGTCGATCCCGTGTCCCTCGGACGGCAGCTCGATCTGGAGCTCGCCGCGGGCGATCTCGCGGGAGCGTTGAAGACCGCTGAACAGCTCGCCGGGATGTCTCCGGACGATGCGAATTCCCGGCTTACAGCCGCCCGGGTCGCGCTCTGGGCCGGCGAGCCGCGACGAGCCCTGTCGCACTGGAGCTGGCTCGCAAAGCGCCGCGGCGCGCTGCACGACATGGACGAGGCGCTCGCACTGGCGCGGGCCCTCCGGGACGAGGCCACCGTCGCCGACCTTCTCGGCGCGCGCGCCCGCCGGGTGCCCCTGCCGGCGGCCGCCCTCTCCGAGCTGACGCACGCGCTGGAGAGCACCGCGACGCCCCGCAGCGTGACCGAGGCGCTGGAGCGCTATGCGTCGCTCCGCCCGGCGAGCCGGGACGCCTGGGAGGCGCTCGCCTCTGCGCAGGAACGAAGGCGGGAGTTCGCGGCGGCGCTCGGGACGCGGCTGGAGATCGCTCGCCGCTTCGGCCGCAGCGTCGTGAATTCGGTGGCGGCGGCGAAACTTCAATGGGCCCTCGGGCGCCGCGGGGAAGCCTTGGCAGAGCTCCAGCGATTCGTCGACTCTGCGTCTCCGAACCGTTCCGAATACTGGGAAGTGCTCGCCGAGATCGCGTGGCAGGAAGAGGCGGATCCGATCGCGTTGCGCGCGTACCAGGCCCTCTGGGAGAGCGGGCACATCGACGTCGCCGGCGCAGAGCGGCTGCTGATGCTTACCCGCGAATCGGGGCGCCCGGACGACTTGATCCAGATCGGACGACTCGGCTGGTCGCGCATGCGGCAGCCGCGGCTCCTCTTGCTGGCGATGGACGAGGCGGCGCGCACCGGACGCTGGCCCCAGGTCGAGCGGATGGCCGCGGAGGCGGCGGCGTCGGGCGACGACTTCGCCAGCCTTCCCGCGTACTGGATGCTGCGGGCGCGCGCTGACGAAAGGGCGGGGCGGATTCCGGAAGCTATCGGTGCGTACCGTCGCGCGCTCGCCGGCGACCCGAAGTCCAAGGCGGCACGCGCCGGCATCCTCTGGCTGCTCTCCGGCGCCCATCAGCGCGGAACCCTCTCCGAATATCTCGCGTCCTGGGCAGACGACGCACCCAACGATCCCGAGCTCTCCCGCGCCTACGTCGCCGGCCTCGAGGAGCTGCGAACCGCGCGATCTCCTCTCCTTCCCCCGCCCGCGGCGGCTGGTGTCGACGTTGCCGGCGAGTCCCTGGGGAGCGTAGTGCTCGGCCAGCAGCGCGCGTTCGTGCGTTCCGAGATCCCTGGCGGCGAGTTGGAGCTTCGCCAGGGATTGCTCGCGGCGCTTCCGAACGATTCCGGCCTGCGCGTTCCGGCCGCCGAGACGAGGGTCTCGGCGCACGCGCGGTTGCCGGGGCTCGCGGGCCAGACGGAAGTGTCCGCAGGCGTCAGCCTGCGGCCAGATCGGAACGTGCTGCAGGCCGGCGTCGCACGGATGCAGCGATTTGCCTCGGTCGGCGAGGCGCGAATCGAGGCTTCTCTCCATGAGCCGGCGGACGAGTCGCTGGCCCTGCGCCTCGAGGCGGTGCGGACGCGGGTCGGCGGCGCGGTCGCGGTGAGCGAAGGAGCCGCCTACCAACGGCTGGCGTTGGACTTCAAGCGCTGGTCCACCCGGTCCGGCGCCGATCTCGGCAGGGGCGGGGCCGCGAACTTCGAGATCGGTTGGAGGACGCAAGGCCCTGACGCCATCGTCCGCTTGCAGGGCGGATATCAGCGCAACTCGCTCAACTCCGGCCCGTTGCCGGCGGCGCTGGCGGTCTTCGCCCCTGACGCATCGGCCGTCCTGCCCGGCGAGCTGGCATCGCTCGGTATCGGTGCGGGCCTGACCGGCTTGCCGGCCGGACCGGCACGGCTGGCGGCGGACGCCTGGATCGGATCCGTCGGTCCTCCGTTCCGGCCTGCATTCCGGATCCAGACGGGGATCGCCGTCGCACCCTTCAAGAACGGCGAGCTGGCGATGTCGGCGTTCGCCGCCAACGACCGCTTTGGCGTCGGCGGCAACCTCGGGCTCAACCTCTCGCTCACTCACCGATTCGGATTCTGACTCCATGAGACTCCATCCACCTTCCCAGCACGGCGGCAGCGACACGGGCCCGGAGCCGCGCACGCCCGCACCGGCGTGGCAATCATGGCTCGAGACCGTCGGACTGATGACGGTCCTCATCGTCATCGGGGCGCTGGTCGATCGCAGCGACCCGTTCCTGCTCCGCCGCGGATTCTCCTGGTTCACCCTCGCTCCGCTGCTGGCGGGATTGCAGTACGGCTCGACCCACGGACTGGCCGGCGCCGGCCTCCAGGCCGCGGTGCTGGCCATCGCCTGGAAGACGGGCATCGTCAGCGTGCCGGACTCGGCCTCCGAGACCGTGCTCGGCTGGCTCGTCGCGGGGCTACTCGCCGGCGAATTCCGCGACTCGTGGCTGCGGCGCGCCACGCAGCTCGAGTCGTTCGGCGACCACCTGCGCGGCCGCCTCGAAGGCCTCGGCCGGTCTTATCTGGCGCTGAAGATCTCGCACGACCGCCTGCGGCGAGCGACGCCCGAGGCGTCGCCGACCTTGAGGGACGCGCTGTCCGCTTTCCGCCGCGAGCTCGCGCAGCGTGGCGAGGCTTCCCTGCCAGCTTGTGGGGAGGCGATTCTGCAGCTCTTCGCGGAGCACGGGTTCGTTCGGGCGGCGACGCTGCATCCGGTGGACGCCAAGGGCCGGCCCGGGCCCGCGGTCGCCGCGTTGGGGTCGTCCGCCGAATCCGAGCGTGATTCTCTCGTTCGCCGGGCGGCCCGGACCGGCGTCACAATGAGCGTCCGCGACGGCTGCGAAGGCGACGGGGTCCTCGTTGCCGTCCCGCTCATCGATCTGTCTTGCCGCGCGCGTGCCGTGGTCGCCGTGCGCGACATGCCGTTCATCGCGCTGCACGCCGAGACGCTCGAGCTGCTCGCGGTGATCGGTGGCCGGCTGGGCGATGCCATCTCGCGCCCGTACGGCAAATTGCCGCCGCTGACCGAACGCGCCACCGCTCCGGCCGGGACGCCTCATTCACCCGAAGTCGCGCCAGTCGCCGAGCCGGTTCCGGCGCCGGTCAAGGAGGTCGCTTGAGACCGTTGCGCGACATCGCCGTGGTCGCCGCGCTCTTCTGCGAAGGCGTTGCAGGCGTCGCGCTGATGCGGGGATTCGGCATCCCCGCGCTCCTCGTCCACGTCGCGGCGTCCGGGTGGACGGCGGCATTGTTCCAGCGCGCGTTCGAGGGTCGCAGGCGCGGTGGCTTTGCGCTGATCTTCGCCACGGCATTCTTCGTGCCGTTCCTCGGAACGCTCGGTCTCGTTGCCGTCGCGGCGCTCACGCCGCGCGGGACCACGGCGCCCGAACGCGATTGCGTCAGCACGCGCATTCCGCGGCCGCCGGAGATGGTGGACTCCTGGAGCTTGCCGATCGGTGGCCGGCAACCTGGAGAACGCCAGGCGCGCATCGAAGCGCTGACTGCGCTCCGCGGCCGGTCCGATCCCGCCACCATCGCCGCTCTCCGCCATGCGATGGAAGACCGCGACGAGGACGTCAGGCTTCTCGCCCACGCGCTGCTCGAAGCGAAAAACCGGGCCGCCTGGCGGGAGATCGACGCAGCGAACGGCGCGCTCGATCGCGCACCGCAACGGCAGCTTGCTTCCATTCATCGGCGGCTGGCCTCGCAGTACTGGGAGGTCGCGTGGCTCGGCCTCGCCCAGGGCGAGTGCCTCGATCACGCGCTGGGGACTGCCCGGCACCACGCAACGGCGGCAGTCGAGCAGGATCCGCGCTCGGCGTCGCTTCACCTCCTGCTCGGCCGCATCGAGCTGCGGCTGGGCGAGCCTGAACGGGCAGAGATGGCGCTGCTCCGGGCCCGCGACCTCGGCCTGCCGGCAGGCATCGCTGCGCCGTACCTCGCGGAGGCGGCATTCCTCCGGCGCCGGTTCGATCTGGTGCGGAGCCACCTGTCCCTGCCGGCTCGATCGGCTCCTGGCGGAGCCGCGGCACGAGTCCGGAGGTACTGGACGTGAGCGCCATGAACCTCTCTCCGGCGCGGCCGGCGGACGTGGCCCTCCTCCTGGAAGGGACATACCCGTTCGTGCGGGGCGGCGTTTCCACGTGGGTACACAAGCTCATCGAGGCGCTGCCCGAGACGACCTTCTCGCTCGTTTTCATCGGCGGTCGCCGGTCGGATCACGGCCGCGCCGCCTACGCGTTCCCGCCGAACGTCGTCCATTTCGAGCGCCACTACCTGTTCGAGCCGCGAAAGGATTCGCCGGACCGCTCCGTAGACGCCTCCGCGGTCGACGAGCTCGACCGCCTCCACGATCATCTGCTCGGGGCTTCCCGGGCGCCTGCCGACGCCGAGCTCGTGAAGCGGCTCGCGCTCTGCCTGCAGGCGCCCGACGGGTTCGCGCGCGACGCGTTCCTGCACGAAGACGCCTGCTGGGACTGGATCTGCGATCGCTATCGCCGCGATCGCGCGGATTCCCCCTTCACCAGCTATTTCTGGACGCTGCGGTCCACGTATCTGGGCCTGTTCACCCTCGCCGACGTCGCCCGCCGATTGCCGCCCGCGCGCTTCTATCACGCGGTCTCGACGGGCTACGCCGGGTTCCTGGGCGCGCTCCTTCGCCACCAGCGAAGCCGTCCGCTCGTGCTCACCGAGCACGGCATCTACACGAAAGAGCGGATGATCGACCTCGCCAGCGCGGAGTCGATTCCGGGCGGCAGCGCCACCCGGTGCCTGTGGATGCGTTTCTTCCAGGGTCTGGGAACGATGACCTACGCATCCGCCGACCCGATCATCGCGCTCTACGACGGCAATCGGAAGCGGCAGATCGAGGACGGCGCGGCGGCGGAGCAGACGCGGATCATCGCCAACGGCATCGACGTCGAGCGGTTCCGGCCCCTGCGGGCGAAGCTGTCCGATGGCCCGCGTCCCGTGATCGGCTTCATCGGCCGCGTCGTTCCGATCAAGGACGTGAAGACGTTCATCCGGGCGATGAAGGCGATCGTCGCCGAGCGCCCCGAGGTGGAAGGCTGGATCGTCGGCCCCACCTCCGAGGACGAGGCGTACGCCACCGAATGCCGCCAGCTCGTGTCCGCGCTGGGCCTCGACCGCAACGTCAAGTTCCTCGGCTTCCGCGCGCCCGAGGAGATCCTCCCGCAGCTCGGTCTTCTCGCGCTGACCTCGATGAGCGAGGCGCTTCCCCTGGTCGTGCTCGAGGCCTTCGCCAGCGGTCTTCCGGTGCTCACCACCGACGTGGGCGCCTGCCGCGAGATGGTGGAAGGGCGCACGCCCGAGGATCGAGCGCTCGGATCTGCCGGCGCCGTGGTCCCCATCGCCGCGCCCGAGCAGACGGCGCGCGCGGCGCTTTCCCTTCTCGGCGATCCCGCGCGCTGGCGCAAGGCGCAGCGCGCGGCCGTTCGCCGCGTCGAGGCTCACTACACGCAGGAGCAGATGGTCGACGCGTACCGACAAGTCTACCGGGAGGCCGCGACATGGCGGGCATAGGATTCCAGCTCCGCACGCTGCTCTCCCGGGACAGCTACGCCGGTCTCCTCGGCGCGTACGGCTACGCCGGAGTCGCTTCCAGCGGACCCTGGGTCGTTTCCATCGGCGGAGTCCTCGCCATCGGCCTGCTCGCCACCGGATCCGTCGAGCCGCCCATCCGGGTGACGCAGTTCCTCGTCTCCATCACCTGGCTGATGTCCGCGTCGCTCCTTCTGACGGGCCCGCTGCAGCTTCTCTTCGCGCGGTTCGTGGCCGACCAGATCTATGCGCGGAAGAGCGAGCGGATCCTTCCCAATCTATTCGCCGCGCTCTCGATCACGACGTTCGCCGGCGGCGCGCTCGCATCGGCCGTGGTGCACACCGCATTCGACGAGTCGCTCGCTTGCCGCCTGCTCCTGGTCGCGAACTTCGTCGTGCTCTGCGACGGCTGGCTCCTGCTGGTGCTGCTCTCGGGTGTGAAGGCGTACCGGACGGTGGCGGCCCTGTTCCTCGCCGCCTATCTCGCTTCGATCGGAGGCGCGGCGGTACTGCGGCCCTTTGGTCTCGAGGGTCTGCTGGCAGGCTTTCTCATCGGGCAGGCCGGAGCGCTGTTCGGGATGCTCGCCTTGATCCTGCGCGCATTTCCCGGCGAGCGACGGCTCAGCTTCGACTTCCTCGATCCGCGCCAGGCGCATTACGAGCTCGCGGCCATCGGCGCCGTCTTCTATTTCGGCGTCTGGGCGGACAAGGCGGCCTTCTGGCTCAACCCCGGGACCTCGGAACCGGTGTTCGGTCCCCTTCGCTACTCCATCATCTACGATCTGCCCATCTTCTTCGCCTACCTCTCGGCGATCCCGGCCATGGCGGCGTTCTTCCTCCGCCTGGAGGCGGATTTCGCGGACCGCTGCCAGGAATTCTTCCGCTGCGTCCGCGACGGAGCGCCCCTCGATCGGCTCACGCGGGTCAAGGACGGCATGGTCGGCTGCGTCCGCCGCGGCTTGGCCGAGATCGTCAAGGTGCAGGGAGTGACGATGGTGCTGGTCTTCGTCGCGGGGCCGGCGATGCTGCGCGCAGCGGGCATCTCTCCGCTGTACCTGCGCTTGCTCTACGTGGATACGGCGGCGGTGTTCCTGCAGGTCGTCTTCCTCGCGGTCCTCAACGTCCTCTTCTACCTGGACCAGCGCAAGGCGGCGCTCGCCCTCAGCGCCTTGTTCGCCTGCGGGAACCTGGTTTTGACGCTGCTGACGCAGCGCCTCGGCCCAACCTGGTACGGGTACGGATTCGCCGCGTCCGCGCTGATCGCCTCCGCCACTGGCCTGCCGCTCCTGTCCCGCAAGCTCGACCATCTCGAGCGCGACACCTTCATGCAGCAACCGCTCTGGCCCCCGGCGCGTCCCGCGCCATGGGGAAAACGCTTTCGTTCTCTCGTTCAACGGAGGAGCCCAGTCGTGAACACACCTCGAGCCCTCATCGCGATCGCCGTCGTTTCCGTTGTCTTCGCTTGCGGACGCGGGTCAGACCCGCGCGCGACCAGCGCGACTTCCAGCGTAGCCGGGCGCCAGCTCGGGCTCGATCCGCTGCCGCCGCCCCCGATCGGTCCCATCTGCGAAGGTCCTGCCTGCGTCGGAGACCACGTGGAGTCAATCACCCTCGGACCTGTCGCACCGCCGGTGATTCCCAGCTCGCCGCTGGGTCCGACGCCTCCGCCTCCTCTGCCCGTCCCGCTCCCGTCGATCTGCCCGATCACGCATCTCGGGATGCAGGTCCTGGTCATCTCCGCGA
>VBKI01000092.1:0-9841 GCA_005879535.1 Deltaproteobacteria bacterium
AGTGCGAACGGCCGCCGCCGGGCCCGCCGCGGTCAACCGGCGCGCAAATTGAAGGACTGCTGAGCGTCCGCGCAATGTCCGAGGCGATTGTCTTTCCTGGCTGGTGATACGGTCGGGCGCATGCGGAGGGTCCTGGCTGCCGTCGCTCTCTCGTTCGCGGCGACGGCAGGTATCCTTCCACCCATTACTTCAGTTCCCCGCACCGGCGGCACGTACCTGTGCAACCACGGAACCGGCTACGACGGACCGAGTGGCCTCGGCGCGCGCGACACCCTGCGCGAACGTCGCGACGGTTGTCATGCCGCCGGGCGGGCGTCGGCGCGCGCGTCGGTAACCAGGGGTGTTCACCCAGAGTTATCGGTCATCAGCTCGTCCCCGGAAGCGACACCCGCCCGGCACCTCGGTGGAGGCAGTGCATATCAGGTTCGTCATTCCAAAACTCGCTGACCATGTGAACGTCGAATCTGTCGTGGCTCGCTCTGGGTGCACTGCGATCGCTACGAAGTCGTACTCGACGTCTTCGATCGGTGTGCCACCGACGTGATCGATCGCATCCGGGCCGCTCGCTGGGATGGTCCTTCGCGAGGTGGGATTCATCTGGCCAATTGGGAACGTGCATCGTCATGGCCGCCGCGCCATGGTGTTGGCGCCATAGCCATAGATCGAGGCGGGTGCCCGCTCTTCTCATTGCGGGATCTCTCTCTATCGGCGGCGATCAACGCGCCCAGGGTGATGCTGAACGACCGCGACTACCTGCTGGGCGCGTTCAGCGCGGCGGCCGTAATCGTCGGACCGACGAAACCCTGGGTGGCCACCGAGTTCGTCTATATCGCGGACTACCCTCCGCCGCGCAGGGCAGCACTTTCGGGCGGTGTTGCGCGAGATGTCCAACCTCCGAGTGATGGTCCGAATCGGCAGGTGCTGCCCCGACAGCTTCACGAGTCTCTTTACGGTCGTCCCTGCGAGCGCTCGGGGGGTCAATTTACGACTGGTGACGACAGAGGAACTCGGCGGCACCGCGTTTGCTCGTCCACTGCGAAGCGCCAACGACGTCGGGCGACACGACGGCCGGTTGGTCTGTCCCATGAACGTTCGTGAAGGTGAAGAACCTGGAGATGAATCATGACTTCCCGCCGGTTCATGTACGCCGCTGGAGCAGTCGCGCTCCTGCTGGGCGCGCTCATCCTCGCGCCCGGCACGCGAGCGCAAGAAGTTGACGGAAACTACGGCATCGGGATTCCGGACGTGTTCCTGCCCAAATATCTGGCCTTTCGAACGAGACAGGTGGCGAGCGACAGCCCCGACGTCATGCGGATCAAGCTCGGGTACGTCAAGGGATTGTCGCGTTCCTTCATCTTCATGGCGGGCGAAGCAGCCATCGATCTCGGGTCCGGCGCCTTTACCGTTAACCTGGCCGGACTGACGCCGCTTCAGACCTACACCGTGTGGGTCGTGAACCACACGGACGGCGACCCGCCGCTGGATACGGTGATAGGCCTCGTGACCTTTGTGGCGACAGAGGCCACGTCCCTGTTGAACGGCACCCTCCCGGTAAACTTGCCGGTTGGCTTCACCATCGACCGCGTCGTCGTCACCACGGGCAGCATCTGGGGCGTGGAGCCGCTCGTGGCGGGCCTGGTCAACGTCTCCCAGAAGATCTTCTTCAGACGGCTGTCGCTGCTCAACGAGAGCACTGGCGAGGTGATGTTCGACGAGACGACGAAGCCGCCCGCGCTCTTCGGCCTTGTGCCGCCCCTCGACTTCGAAGCCCAGGGCGGATCATCCGGACGGGGCGTGGACATGGACAAGGTCATCTCGAGAGGCGCCCACCTCTTTTTCGAGGAGACGTTCAACGGCAATGGACGTACATGCGGCACCTGTCACCCCGCGGGCAATAACCTCACCATCGACCCCAAGTTCATCGAGACCCTGCCTGCGACCGATCCATTGTTCGTGGCGGAGTTCAACCCGGCGCTGGCGCAGCTCGAGCGTCCGGAACTGATGCGGAGGTTCGGCCTGATCCTGGAGAACCTCGACGGCTTCGACGATCCGACGAACAAGTTCGTGATGCGCGGGGTGCCGCACACCCTCGGCCTGCAGGTCTCGCTTGCGCAGGACCCGACCCAGCAACCCATGCCGCCGGCGGAGATGACCGGCTGGTCGGGTGACGGCGCGCCGGGGACAGGCTCGCTGCGTGAGTTCGCGATCGGCGCCGTGACCCAGCATTTCACCAAGCGTCTGGACCGCGTCGAAGGCACCGATTTCAGGCTGCCGAGGCCGCGGGAGCTCGACGCGATGGAAGCGTTCCAGCTGTCGCTCGGGCGGGACCGCGACTTCGACCTGTCCAAGATCTCATTCCGGGACTCGAACGTCGAAACCGGCAAATCGCTCTTCGTCAACGGCGGCGGTGACCCAATCAACGCCGGTGGCACGTGCGCGGGCTGCCATGGCAATGCGGGCGCCCTGAACGCGCTCGGTCGGAACGGCAACGTCAACACGAACGTCGAAGACGTAGAACATCCCGCCCGCAGCATCCAGCCCTTTCCGAAGGACGGCGGCTTCGGGCGAACCGACAATGGCGACGGCACGTTCGGGAACCGCACCTTCAATACGGCCTCGGTGGTGGAAGCGGCGCAATCCGCGCCATTCTTCCACAACAACGTAGTGAGCACGCTTGAAGGCGTCGTCGCCTTCTACTCCGGGCCCGAGTTCAACAACCCGCGGCCGGGCCCGTTGCGCTTCAACTTCAACGAGACGCAGCGGAACGAGATCGCCAACTTCATGCGCGCGATCAACACGCTCCAGAACGTCGACGTGGCGACGCGCGAGCTCCGCGAGATCCTCGCGAACCGGCGTGACCCGCAACGGGAGCAGAACACGCGCTTGCAGACCGCGATGGGAGACACACAGAACGGCATCCGCGTGCTCACCGAGGGCGGCATCTACTCGGACGCGGTGACGACGCTCACCGAAGCGCGCGACCTGATCTCGCAGGCGCAACAGAGCGGGGATGCAGGGCTGCGTCGATCGCTGATTCAGCAGGCCATCACGAAGCTCGGTGAGGCCCGGGGCCTCGTCGCGACGTCGTAAACCCGGCACCGCGAGCGCGATCGAAGCGAGCAGCGCGGGAAGCGGCCCGACCGCAAACGTGAGCAGCGGCACCGAGATTGCCGCGAGAACGAGGCCGAACCGAAGCGCGACCTGCGGGTCGAGCCTCCCGCCCGCACGGCCGGCGCGTACGACCGGGCTCCGGCAGACCGTCAGGGCGCGAGATTGTTCGTGCTGCTACAGCCGGTCCCCTCTAATTGCAAATTACTACCGTTGGCGGTAGCGGTGTTCTCTACGATGTTGCTTGGACACACGACGTAAATCTCGAGCGGCTACGCGGAGCCGACGGCAGCGCGCACTAGCGTTTTGCAGTCGTGCGCGCGTCCTTGACGCGCTTCCAGGTCACCGTCACAACGCCCTGGCCCATCGATGGATTCTTGTTGGTGAATTTGAGCTCGTCTCCGGACAGCTCGATGGTCCGCGTTTGATCGGTTCCGGTCCAGTTCGGGAACGTGCTGCCCTCAACGTGCATGGTGAGCGTCTTGTCCGCGCCGTTCACATCGTACGTGCCGAAGTACGCGATGCTGCCCTGCACGGCGGCCTTGTTCTCCTCCGGAGTTCCTGTCGTGCGGTTGCTGGAGGCGAACTTTGGCATGTCGACTCGCGTGATGATGACGGCCACGCGCCTGTTGCTCGTGAACATCGCGGTGCCCTTCGCACCGGAGCCGAACGGCTCCGATTTGGTGCCGCCCTGGTCGAGGACGTTGCCCGCGAGCGTCCACGCGCCTACGAGCTGCTTATCAAGCGAGGTGGTCTTCTGGTTGTCGCCCGCGCGCGCCACGAACGCAGCGAGCGCAAATGCGGCGAGCGCCGCCAGCGCCGTTCTGCAGATCGTCTTCATGGCTTTCTCCCCTGGCCGCGTGGCAGATCACCGCGACCGGGGCGGATTCCAGCACGCGCGGACGAAAATGGCCAGCGCCCCCACTGCCCGCTAAGGCCGAGCAGCGATGGACGGCGATTACTTCTCAGAGGAGCAGGCGTGGATACCGGGTGCTGAACGGTAGACGGGGACGCTCGCGCGGCGCAGCTCGGGGACGCGGCGCTTGGGTAGCCTTCAGCCTCGTCAGATCAAGCGCTCCAGGAGTCGATTCCCGCCGCCTCCAATTCGCTTTCCGAACTGACCGACGATGGTCTCGTACATGTCGCGCGAGCAGGAGCGCGGCAGGACGGCCGATGCGCGCTCGGGTGTCTTCGCCTTCGGAGCGGTGCTGCAGGAGATGGTCACCGGCGCAGCGCCATAGGAGCGCGGCACTACGCTGGACGGAGCACGCCATCGTGGACGAGCTGCCCGCGCCGGTGGCGGCACCGGCTCCACGGCTATTTGGCCATTGCTGAGGCCTTCATCTTCTTCCACTTGCCGCCGGCCTTCTTGCACTGCTTCTTCGTGCCGGCGTCGGAGATCTCCGATCCGTAGGTGCTGACGCAGTGGCGCTTGGACTTTGCGAATGCTGCGGGCGAGGCTGCGAGGGCGAACGCGGCGATCAGGGCGAACTTCATTCAACCTCCTCCTTGGGTGGATGTGCTTGCTTGCGATTGTTGCGCGACCGCGGGGTCTGGCAAGTATTGAGCTCGCTCGAACGGGCGGCGGCGCTTGGCCCGTGGCCGAACGTCTGTGAAGGAAATCCTGCTACACGGTCATCTCGATCGGCGTCCCAAAAGCTCGGAAAAGGAGCTGCTCCCACGCCCGCCCAGTCTGTCGAGTCAAATGCCGAGCGAAGGTTCAAAGCGAGTTGAGGAATTCGAGCAACATAGCGCGCGATATCGGGTCGAGCGCTTCGAACGCCGCCTCGGCCGTCGCGCCTTCGCCCGCATGCCCCTGGATCGCATCGCTGAGTGTCAAGGCACGCCCGTCGTGAAGAAAGCGCGTCTGCGCGCGCAGCCCCCACGGCGGGCTGCGTGCGCATCATTCGCCCCGTCGCCTCGTTCTGCGCGATGCCGTCGCCCAGGCTGCCCATGTCGTGCAGCAGGAAGTCCGAAAAGGGGTGGAAGTCGACGTGGTCCAGCGCCGCGATCTGGTTCGGGCCGGTGGTCATGGTCTTGGTGTGGCATTGGGCGCATCCGATCGCATCGAAGATGGTCTCGCCGGCGATCTGCTGGGGCCCCACGGCCCCGCGGGGAGGCGGCGCAAGGAGCTGCATGAAGTCGGTGAAGTGATCCACATCGTCGCCGTCGTCGTTGAGCCCGGGAGCAGGATTGCAAGAGAGCGGGTGACCATCCGCGGTGGAGCAGTCCCCCTGGGGACAGCTCTCGGCCATGAACGACGGATTGGTCACGCCCATCTCGTTGAGATAGGCGTCGCCGCTGAACACATGCAGCGTGGGCACCTGTGCCTTCCAGCCGAACCGGCCGATCGCTGGCTCGCCGCTGTCCGCGTTGACGAGGTGGCTCGGCCGGCCTGCCGTCAGGGGATAGAAGATGCCCTCGAAGGCCGCCAGCGCGACCAGCGCATCGTCGGGGACCGCGTCGACCAGCCCCAGCCCGAACAGCGGGGTGGTGCGACGGCGAGCCACGACATTGGCGTCGGCCGGAACCTGCTCGGGAGTGAACACGAAGGTCAGGCAGAACGGCGTCGGGTTCACGAGATATTGCGCCGCCGCGCCGATGGCGTGGTCCTGCAGCAGTGAGCCGCCTTTGTTCGCAAGCGGGTCGAAGGCGCCGTACACCGACTTGCCGAACCGCGTCTCGAGGCGCTCCGTCGTCCCGCCGATGGCCCCCGTCGCCGCGGTTCCCGCGGGACCGACGTGGCAAGCTGCGCACGAGTTCTCGTTGAAGATCGGTCCCAAGCCTTCGCCCGCGGCCTCCACCGTGACGAAGGCCGTCTTGCCGCTCTGGAAGGCGGCCTGCTGCTCAGCCGTCAGCCCCGGCAGCGGATCCCCGAAACCGGTCGCGTAGGAAACGGTTGGAAGAATTGCTGCCGCCAATGACACGCTCCATGTCCTTCTTCCGGCGCATGATACACCTTTTGGTCTATCGAATTTTGCAGCAGTTACCGATTCCTTATCGAGGTGCTCCCACGTCGAGAGCTACTGCGCACGCTCCGCAGACGATTCAAGGGGCGATAAAATGGGCGCGCAGACGGGTCGCAAATGACCTTGTCGATACGGCAATTCGTGTACAGCACCGCCGATCAAACTTTGCTTGCAGGCATTCGGTTGGCTCTGCCAATGATTCAAGTCACGGCGGTCTTTTCGTGAATTGCGCAGATCCACATGGGAGAGCCGCTTTACAATTTTGCCAATCGAGTATTTCGCGCGTGACACAGTCCTTATAGAGAACCTCAGCGCGAGCGGATTCCAGACAACAGCCGCCGGTTCGCAATTGAATCAGGCAGCACCGGAGTGATGCGGCCCCGACAGGAACCACCCCACGGCGCCTTTTGCTGACCTGCCAGCTGGCGCCACGTCCTTACGCATTCGCGGGCTCGTTGTGGGAAAAGCAGAACATTCCAGAATCGGGCCTCCTCGTCCTCGGCCGTTGTTCAATCCACACGGCGAAGCCGCTGGTCGCGCCGGTCCTTTCGTTGTCTGTCCGCGCAGCCCCCGCCCCGAGGGGCGTTGGAATCGGGATGCGGCTTCGAGCATTCCTGCGGTGGTTTCGGCCACCACCCCGGGGCCCCGGGTCGGTCGATCCGCTGCCGTCAGGGCTATGCTGTACGGAAAGCACGCGCGCGGGTGGCTGCCTCAACGCCGATGCTCGGCGCCTCGGGTCGCACTTCCCCTTCCCGACGCCGACATACTGTACTTGCCCATGAGCCGGGGGTGAACGGGCGGGAAGGAAGCGCCGTCAGCGACATTGCCTGCGCACCCGACGAGCGCGGCGGACATGGAGACGACGAGCAAGGCGTACGGGCGGATCGTCATAGATGTCCTGCCAGGCCGGCGGTGACGAATCGGCGACAGGAACGTGCTCCCGTTCTCGTGAAACGCGTCGCCGCCGATGGCCGAGCGACACCCCCAGGGACGAGGACGCCCGCTGAGAGCTGCCATCCAATTTACTATGGAACATCCTCAACGCTCGGGTTGCGCCTGCATCCGCTCACTGAGGAACGCCTCCACCGCTCGGAAGAGTTCTTCGCGTCGCGGGTCGAACTGTGCGACGTGCGTGGCGCCCGGGACGATCACTTCTCTCTTCACCGCTGCATGGACCAGGTCGCGCATCAGCGCCTCACGGTGCTCGGGTGGCACCACGGAGTCCGCCGCGCCGGCGACTACGAGAGTTGGCGAGTAGATCGAGGACGCATTGAAGAGAGGACGGCCGATGCGGGTGTAGAAGAGATCCTCCACCGCGCCTGCCGGCACCCGGAAACTGGGAGGGTCGCGACTATCACTCGTCGGGTCGCTGGCGCGCTCCTCCACCGCCAGCGCCTCGACGACGGAATCGTCCCGGGGAGGTTCCCCGGCGGGGAGCGGCTGGCTCTTCGCGAAGCGCTCCTTGATTGCAGCCGCGGTCGCCGACAACAGGAAGTAGGCGCCCTTGGGTTCGAATGCCTTGGGCTCCTCCCGCCCCGAGTAGAGCGGTGCGTAGAGCGCGAGCCGGCGGACCTTTTCCGGCTGGACCGAGGCATACCAGCCTGCCAGCGTTCCACCCCATGACCACCCCACGAGGTTCACCCGTTTCACGCGGTGTCGGCCGCGGACGTGGTCGACGACGGCGCCTAGGTCGCGCAGCGCCAGATACGATCGGCTCGGCGCAGCATTGCGCTCAGGCGGCTCCGCCATGACGCGCTCGCGTGTGGACCAGTCGCAGTTGCGGAAATCGAAAAGATAGACCGCATACCCCCGCCGCGCCATCCACTCCGCCCACGAGGCATTTCGGTCCGGGATGTCGAATGAAGGCCGGGCGGAGATTCCGTGGCCATGCGCAAAGACGACGATCCGGTCCTCCGCAAGGCGGGAAATCCCTGCAGCGATCACTTGGCGGACAGAGAGCTGGATGCCGGGGTCGGCCGACGCGATCTGATAATCGCGCCGTGTGACAGCGACATCGTTGGCGCGAGCGATCGCAGCGTTCGCGACGACCCTCGCTACGCAGAATTCCTGCGGAAGATGAAGCTGCCACCGGACTGAGCCTATGCAGGGTCACGCGCGGCCGCGGCGCGAGCCTAGCCGGTCTTGACCACCGGGTCCTCGCGCGCCGGCTCTGCGGACCACACGGTGGCGCACTCGCCGTCCAGATCGAGCGAGTACCGGATTTCGCAGCCGCCCACGTTGAGGATCAAGGGCGCATCCTTGTGCACGGTGCGAGTGCCGAGCTTGCTGACCTCCAGCGCCGCTTCCAGGACGCTCAAGACGGCGCTCTTGACCCGCGTGCGGAGGCCAACCGCGCGCCGCAGCTCCATGTCCGCGTCGACCGTGAGATACACGTCTGCCACCAATTCCAAGCGTGCGTGCCGAGTAGCATCGGCACCACGTACCGCGAGTGAAATCACCATTTTTTCTGTCCGGCAGCGGACTCGCCCGCCGCTTTTCTGTCGAACTCTCGACGGTCAGGTAGCGGCCGGCTCGTCGGACGAGGCGGCCACAGCCCGCTGTTGCGCTTCAGGGTTGCGGCACGTCGAGGCGCCAGAGGCTCCGGTCCTCTGCTTTGACGAAATAGAGCGAGTGATCGATGGCGCGGAATTTCGCCAAGCCACTGGCCAGCGGAGCAATCAGGGATCCATCCTCGGTGGAGACCGCGAGGTCCCAGACGCCGTCCGGTACCAGGTACGTCAGCTTCGTCACGTAAACGGCGGCCCGCCCGACAAAGCCGAAGTTGAACTGCGCTTCCCGATACGGCGACGGTGCACCGATGCCGACGAAACCCGGCAGGATGGCTCCTGGCCATGGAGCTCCCGGCACGACGAGATGGAGCGCACCGTTGTAGGGCGGCAGCCATCCCTCTTGAACGAGCATCGCGTGCGCGCCTTCGCCTTCGTGCGCCGGCAGGCTTGTCGCGGAGGGAAAGAGCATCTCGGCCGGCTGGCCCGGGCGAAGCCGGAGGAGAGGCCAGGACCCCTGCGCGTTCTCAGGCACCTGCGCCGCCGACAGATCGAATCGCAGAACGGACCCGTCGGCCTGCGCTTCGTACCCGGCGAGCCCGGGAGTATCTGCCCGTCCGCGGAGCTCGGCGAACGCGCCGCCAGACGTGGGCGCGCTGAAGAGCGCCTCGCCGGTGGTGGTGGTCTCGACGGCGAGGACCTGAGTTCCACCTGCGATAAATCGAAGCGACCAGTCGTAGCCGCCCGGCGGCAGCGGTCCGAGCCGCGTCACGGGCGAGCCGTCGAGAGGGTAGACGACCACGGGTCCGTCACAGGCGTATTGCTTTCCCGTACCGAACATGACGGCATTTCCGTCCGGGGATGGAGAAGGCATCGCGCACGTTTCGCCGAAGTCCCTCCTCAGTTTGCCGTCTCGCGAGAGCGCGATCCTGCCCGCGAGGAGCCATTCGCCGTCAGGGGTCCAGGCCAGTTGCGCAGCTCCCTCGATCGGAATCGCAGCCGCTGCGTCGGCACCCGCCGGGAGGAGAAAGCAGCGCGGTTGGACATAGTCAGCGGCGGGCTCGCAGTAGGCGACCGCGTCGCCGCCAGGACTTGGGGCCATGGAGTACCCCGGGAAGCTCTGCGACTGGCGTGTCCAGCCGGGGCTGGGTGCTTGGGAGAGCAGGACCGGCGCTGCGTCGGACTCTCGGAATCGGAAGAAGCTCATCAGGCTCACGCCACCTGCGTAGAAGTAGAGCGTGTCCCCGCCGAACACGA
>VBKI01000092.1:9869-38721 GCA_005879535.1 Deltaproteobacteria bacterium
CTCCCGGAGCACGCGTTCCAGTACTCCCCGTTGCCGGCGGAGATGAACGCGAGGTGTCCCCCCGTCGACGAGAACGAGGATTTCACCGCGTTCACCGTCAGGTCGACCGGTATGTCCCCGCTCGTTGTTCCCACCGACAGTGCGCCGTACCCGTTGAGCGAGAGCGGCAGATGTCGTACCAGTGGAGCACGCCTGAGAAGAGTACGTGCCGCCTGTCGGGCGCCACATCGAAGCCCGTCACCGGACCTTCGGCCAACTTGATTGGCGCCATTTCGCGAAACGGGTTTTCCGGGGAAGTCGGACCTGCGTCGCTGACAGGCGGCGGCGTCGAGGCCGGTCCGGGATCCGCGCTCGACCCGCCCGCGTCGGGCGTTCCGGAGAGTTGTTGCGGCACATGACCGGGCGAGCAAGCGCACGCGACGGATACGAAGATCAGCATCCCAATCCGAGTGAGCCCCCTCATTCCGCCCCCGCCGCCTGAAGATGTGAACGCGGAAAATGGCTGCACCGTCGCGGCCGCGTTCAACCGAACCAGCTGATGGATTTCCGACACCCGGGCGATGCCGCACGTGCTAGTGGTTGGGCGTGGGCTCGACGCGCATCAGTCGCCGCGTGAACGCGCCCCGCGCGGCCGTCTATCGCGCGCTTCTCGACTCGCGCGCGGTCGCGACGTGGATGGTGCCGACCGGCATGAGCAGCCAGGTGCATGCGTTCGACGCTCGCGAAGGTGGCTCGTTCCGGATCTCGCTCACGTACGACGCGCCGACGGGAACCGGCAAGACGACCGCGCAGACCGACACGTTCCACGGCCGCTTCGTGAAGCTGGTGAAGAACGAGCAGGTCGTCGAAGTAGTCGAGTTCGAGACGACGGATCCGGCGCTGCAGGGCGAGATGACGATTACGCTCGCGCTCACCGATGCGGACGGCGGCACCGATCTCGTCGCCGTGCACGACGGGCTACCGCCTGGGGTGCCGGCGGCTGACAACGAGGCTGGCTGGCGGTCGTCACTCGCGAAACTCGCAGCGCTCGTCGAGGCGGGGTAGTTTCGCCTATAGACGGCGCTCTTATCGGTTGCGCAACCCTGCCAGCTCAGTGGCGACCCAGCGACGTACTGCTGGGATCCGGCCGATCATCCTGATCATGGCGTTGCGGATCGTCCGGCTACGGCGGTTGCGCAGCGTCGCCATCCGCGTCATCCGGTCGGTGAGGGCCACGACGCGGTCCGCAATCGGGCGGCGCGTACGCTCGTATTCGTCGAGCTGGCTTTCGTGAGCCTGTCCGCCAAGCACCGCGGTCAGTGTATGACCCAGCGCGACCGCGTCCTGGATACCGGTGTTCATGCCTTGCCCGCCGGCCGGGCTGCGGACGTGTGCCGCGTCTCCGGCGAGCAGGATCCGCTGGGTAGCGATCGGCGAGTCGGTGATGGACCCGGAACCGGGAGCTCCACACGATTTCGTGGACCCGGGCCGCCCCGGTCACTGGCCCCCGCGCGTCCAGGAGGGATTGCACGTCGATCATGTCGGGATGCTCAGGCGCGTCATCCACGGTCGCCACAATCCGGTGGCGTCCGCCCGGCAACGGCGCCACCATCACGAACCCCTCGGGAGAAACGAACAGCATCACTTCGTCGGTGCGCTGTGGCCAACTCATCCGGACATCAGCGAGCACGAACGACTCCGCGTATGAGTCCCCGGTGAAACCGATGCCGGCGCGCTCGCGCACTGTGCTGTGCATGCCGTCGGCACCCACGAGGTATCGGGCACGGATCGTCTGCGGCCCGTGTTCCTCGGAAGCGACCGTCACGAAGACACCCTCGGCGTCTTGCCGCAGGTCGTGGACCGCGTATGGCCGGTGCACGTCGCCGCCCAACTCGCGCAGCCGGTCCAGGAGGATCGCCTCGGTGACATTCTGCGGAATCATCAGGGTATGGGCGTATCGGGTGGGCAACCGATCGAAGGGTATCGTGGCCAGCACATGGTCGCGGTCCCGAAGTGTGAACCGGGGCACGATGTGGCCTTGGGAGCAGAGCCGGTCGGTGACCTCCAGTTCCTCCAGGACTTCGAGCGTTCGGGCGTGCACCACGGCGGCGCGCGAGGTGTTGGCACCCTCGGCAAGGCGGTCGATGAGAACGAAGGAGACGCGTTTAGCGGCGAGAATGCAGGCCAGGGCAAGTCCTGTGGGCCCAGCCCCGACGATCACGACATCAGTAGTTGCAGGCAGCGTGCTCATCTTGCGACTCCGCGTTCCCTGGCGAACGCGAGCATCGAGACGGCGCGGCGCAAACGGCCCGCGAGCGACCTTGCGATTGCGCGATAGAACTCGTATCCGGCCTCCGGATGGCCAGCGAGCGCGTCGGTCAGTTTCTCGGATCGGATCACGAGCAGATCGACGCGCTCGACCGCGGTCACGGTCCCGCCCGCGGGCTCGCCATCGATGAACTGCGCTTCGCCGATGGTCTCGCCGGCGGGGATTGTGACCCCCTCTGCTGCCTTCGCCACGATGTGCAGCACAGGATCCGCGACGTCCTTGAACATCATCACCTGCTTCAGCGCCCCAATCGTGTCCATGACATCGCCTCCTGCAAGCGATGGGTCGGACCGTGTCGACCGGGAACGACGTTCTGCCCGGATCGGGGCTGCGCCCTGTTCGTCCTGGCCGGAAACGCAGACACCCGGTGCCGAGAAACGCGACGTACGGTGCCGGTTGCGCCAATAACTTTCGGTCCCTCTGGCGGGTGGTAACGTCGGCGAGTGATCCGCCTGGGCGGCCTGGCCCTCCTGCTCCTCGCCGTCGCGCACCCCGCCCACGCCGATGGCCCAATCACGGATCGCAACTACGCCATCGATGCATTTCGAGGCGCGGCAATCGCCGACTATCGCGTCGTCGGAATGGGCGGCGTGTCGCTTGCGACTGCGGAGGGCGCGACGGGGCTGCTTGTCAATCCCGCCGCGGCAGCGTCGCGGCCCGCCACGGCTTCCAGCTGGTTCTACTGGGACTTTCTGCTGGACGCGTACACGCCGGGGCTGGGAGTCGACTTCGACAACAACGGCACGTCGCAGGATCAGTTCAGCGGCAAGACTGGAGCGCTGAACGCCGGCCTGGTCGGAATGCTGGGAGCCTGGGGCGCCGCGGTCTCTGTGACCGCCGAGATCCGCGACTTCACCCCACCCGGCGGGACGACGGCTTCGCTTTCCGCGGCGATCTGGCGCCTCACGCTCGCCCGTTCCTTCATGGACGGTGACATCGTCGCTGGCGCGAGCCTTGTTGCGGGCGGGTTCACGCTCCGGTTGCCACCCAGCGGGGTCGAGCTGGTGAACGCCGCAGACTGGTCCGTCGAGACCGGCGGACTGTGGCAGCCGCGCGAACGGAACCTCCGCGTGGGCGTCAGTTTCCGTCCGGCGATGAAGCCACGCATCGAACCAGCTGCCTGCGATCCCAACAACTGCGCCGGCTACATCCTCCCGGAGCGCGTCGAATTTCCCTGGTCGGCTGGGGCAGGCCTCGCGTGGCGCTTCGGTCCGACGCCCTGGAACCGGCGCGTCTCGGCCGATTTCCGCGACGAGAGCAGCACCATCCTCGCCGCTGACGTCATCCTCGACGGTCCGGTCGCAGGTGGCTCCGGCCTGGAAGCGTTCCTCGAGAAGCGGCTACAGCGATCAGGCCAGAGCACGACCGTCTCGGTCCGGCTCGGCGCAGAGCACGAGTGGGTCCCGGGCAGGCTCCGGATTCGCGGAGGCGCGTATTGGGAGCCGCCTCGCTTCGACGACGTCGAAGGACGGCTTCACCTGACGGTCGGGCTCGACGTACGCTTCTGGTCGTTCTCGCTCTGGGGCTCGAGCTACAGGCTGCGGCTTTCTCTCGCGGGAGACGGCGCGCGGCGTTACGGCAACACGCTCTTGTCGCTCGGATTCTGGCACTGACCGCGCCCTCTTTCGTCGCCAATGAGCTCATCTTGAATGGGGCGATAATCCGGAACGCTACGCCGAGCGCGCCCAATGCAATCTCTCCCGAATCAACTAGAACGGATCTGGTGGTACAACAATCTATGATGGGCAAGTCGATTGCGATGCCATGCGCGCTCGCGTTGTTCGCTTGTGGCAGCGGCGCCGGGGCAGCCACCTTCGATGGGACCGTGCGCGGGCAGCGTCGTGAACAAGAATGGAAGAAGTCTCGACTTGGGACCCACGGGGTAGCGGCGCTTCGGAATGCGCACCGTCAGGGCGCGATACACCGTCTGGCCATGACTTCGGGGCCGACGCCATGGGATTCGAGCTTCAGAAGCGCCTGAACGAAAGCCCGGTACGAGGAGCATTACTGAAGTGCGTAGAGGTTGCCGTCCATCGAGCCGAAGTACACGACGCCGCGATCGACCACCGGGGACGACACGATCGCCCCGATGGAGATGAATCGGTAGGTGTCCACGTACATGTCCTGGAAGTCGCCGAAGATGGGGGCGAACGCCTGCTTGTTGAGACTGCCGTCGGCGTTCAGCACCTTGAGCGGATCGCGCTTGGACGCCTCGGTCTGGAATTCCCATGCCAGCTTTCCGGTCTTCGCGTCGACGGCGTAGAGCTTGCCGTTGTGATCGCCGGCGTACGCCAGCTCTCCCGCCAAGGCAGGAGAGGAGAACATGTACGACTTGGCGTCGAAGTTGAACCGGAGCCGGCCAGTCCTCGCATCGAGCGCCATCAGGCGCGAGCTGTCCGAGGTTCCGACATAGACGGTGCCGTCGCGCACGGCGGGTGTTCCGATGACCCAGGACTTGCTGGTCGGGTAGTCCCACCGCTTCTTGCCGGTCGCGGCGTCGATTGCGTAGACATGCGCGTCGCGGCACCCGACGTACACGGTGCCGTCCACGACTGCGGGCGACGACTGGAACCCGACCTGATTGTGGATGGTGTTGTCCTCGCCGCCCTTGAACGTCCACCGCTGTTGGCCCGATTCCGCGTCGATCGCGTAGAGGTGGCTGTCCCAGCTGCCGATGTAGACCGTGCGTTCGACCACTGCGGGCGAGGAGTGGACGACGTCGCCGGTGGCGAACTTCCATTGCAACACGCCGGTCTGCGCGTCGGCCGCGTAGACGTTCCCGTCTCCGCTCCCGAAGTAGACCTTGCCGTTCGCGACGGCCGGTGAGGAGGTGAAGAGATCCCAAGCATCCGGAATGGTCTGTGCCGCGGAGGGGTAGCCGTGCAGGTTCTTCGCCTCGAACTTGCGCTCGAACTCGGCGGGGAGGACCCACTTCGGTTGGCCGCTGGCGACGTCGATTGCCGCGAGGGACCCCGCCGAGGAGACGAAGTAGACCATCCCACCCGCGACCGCCGGGGACGAAGCGATGGGCATCCGCGACTTGAACTTCCACTTCTCCTGGCCGGTGTCCTGGACGACCGCATGGAGGTGCCCGTCCATCGCCCCGAAGTACACCACGCCGTCGGCGATGGCCGGAGAGGTCACGATCGGCCCGCCGGCCTTGAACGCCCACTTCACTTCTCCGAGCTGCTTCGGTCCGGCCCCCTGGTAGACCCCGGTGTGCGCGTTGTTCCCGCGGAAGGTGTTCTGCGCCGTGGAGGGAGCCGCAGCGAGCAGCGCGAAGATCGCGATCCGCCTCATGGTTCGTCTCCGATGCGCGCCTGTGCGTCTGGAGTGCGCAGGTCTTGAACGGACCAGCCGCACCGAAATTTCTTCCGGCCCGATGGCGCCGGGAATGGAATCCGACGTGCCGGAAAAGCCGGCAACGAATCTCCTCCCCGGGCCGCGGTCACCTCCGGACGAGCTCCTGGCACGAAACGTGGATTGAGCCGCTGCTGGAGGTTCGAAGATGGATATCGACGTTTTCTCGGCCGACGAGTTGGACGGCGTCTTCAGGGTCTTGCGAACGGCGCTGAACCCCAGCGGGCCATTGCAGCCTGGCGAGAAGAGGCCCGGGTGGACGGCGCGAACCGTCGCAAGAGACTGGTCCAGCTCGCATCGATCGCGGCTCTGTTCAGCAGCCCGTGTGCCGGGTCGACGTGACGCACCAATGGAACCATTGGCCGCTGATGCCGCTCGGCCTGGAGGAAGCCCGGCGACAGATCGGTCTTCTGCCGAAGCTCGAGGCATGGCGCGGCGCCGCTTGACGCCGCGCGGTGTTCAGCGCGCGCCGAGGGGCGCGAGCAGCACGACCGAGTAACCGACCGCGGACGTGCGCGCCGGGTTGGCGTAGGAGTGGCGTTGGTCCGCGCGGAACGACACCACGTCGCCGGGCTCGAGCAGCCACTTCTCGCCCGCGACGACGAGCTCGATGCGTCCCGACTCGCAGGTCAGATACTCCCGCGTCCCAGGCGTGTGCGGGATGCCGGTGAGGCGCGCCAGCGGAGGGAACTCCATCCTGCCGATTTCACTGCCGGGGATGGGATCGGGCAGGAGCTGACGGACCGTCACGTCGCTTCGTGTCCGTTGCGGAAGCGAGCCGCGCGGATGGAAGCGCGACGCCGTGCGCGGCGCCACAAGAAGCTCTTCGAGAGACACCTGCAGGGCGTCGGCGACGCGATGGAGCACCGCCAGGGTCGGATTCGCGCTGCCCGATTCGAGGTTCGACCAGGTGGCGCGCGGAAGGCCCGACAGGCGCGCCATCTGCTGCTGCGTCATGCGGCGACCGTCCCGCAGCTGGCGCACGTTCGCGGCGAGATGGCCCGCGAGGGAATCCATGTCCATGCCAACAGAATAGCGTTCTGCCAACAGATTGTCCCGGCCGACATTCTGGCAGCAGGGACGGTTAAGCTGCTGCCATGGAGCTGAGAGGACGAGGAGCGTTGATTACGGGAGCCAGCAAAGGGCTCGGAGCAGCGCTGGCGGGAGAAATGGCGAGCCTGGGCGCGCGGGTGGCGCTGGTGGCCCGAGGCGCCACGGAGCTGGAGGCGGTGGCGGCGCGGATTCGCGCGCAGGGCGGCGATGCGCACGCGCTTCCGGCTGACATGGGCGACAAGCGCGCGATCCACGCGATTGCCGGCGCGGCGGCAGCGGTCGTCGGGCCGATCGACGTCCTCATCCATAACGCCAGCACCCTGGGTCCGACCCCGTTGCGGCTCCTGCTCGACACCGAATGCGAAGATCTCGGCGCCGTGCTGGAGACGAACCTGATCGGCCCGTTCCGGCTCACCCGCGTGATTGCCGGCGCGATGGCGCTGCGGGGGTCGGGGCTGGTCGTGCACGTCAGCTCCGATGCGGCGGTCGCCGCCTACCCGCGGTGGGGCGCCTACGGCGTATCGAAAGCGGCGCTCGATCACCTGAACCGCTCCTGGGCGGTGGAGCTGCCCGAGGTCCGCTTCTTCTCCGTCGATCCGGGGGAGATGGACACCGACATGCACGCCGCGGCGGTCCCCGAGGCGAATCGCGCAACGCTGGCGCGCCCGCTCGACGTGGCCCGGCGGATTGCCCGGATGATCGTGGACTCCGACCGCATCGAGAGCGGCTCGCGACTGGTGGTGACACCGTGATCCCGGCGCGATGGCCGCGCGAGGACGCACTGCTCGAGCGGCTCTTGCACGTCGATTCGCGGACGGGAGCGCTCCGCGACGCGCGCATCGTGGACCTGCCGTCATTTCTGCGGCCCGGCGATGTCCTCGTGGTCAACGACGCCGCGACGCTTCCGGGCTCGTTGCGCGGGCGCGCTGCGGATGGAACGCCTGTCGAGGTCCGCATTCTGCTCGAGCTTCCGAGCGGCGCGTTTCGCGCCGTTCTCTTCGACGGAGCGGACTGGCGGACGCCGACCGAGCACCGCTTGCCGCCGCCGGTCCTCGCCGCGGGAAGCAGGATCGATTTCGCCGAGCTTTCCGCGCAGATCGAGCGCGTGGCGCGATTGTCGCCGAGGCTCGTCGAGTTGCGGTTCGATCGCACCGGCGCGGCGCTCTGGTCCGCCCTCTATCGCATTGGGCGACCGGTACAGTACTCGCATGCGGCGGCTCCTCTGGAGCTCTGGCACGTCCAACTCGGCTATGCATCGCGTCCCTGGGCGGCGGAGATGCCGTCAGCGGGACGGGCGCTGCGCTGGGAACTGCTGCTCGCGCTGCGCCGGCGCGGCATCCGGCTCGCCTCGATCACGCACGGCGCGGGCCTTTCTGCCACGGGCGACGCCGCGATCGACGCTGCGCTGCCGATGTCGGAGCGCTTCGAGATCCCCGAGGCGACGGTCGGCGCGGTCGCCGATGCCCGCGAGCACCGCGGCCGCGTGGTGGCCATAGGCACCAGCGTCGTCCGGGCATTGGAGGGAGCCGCCTCGGTGAATGGCGGCATGCTTCGGGCCTGCTCCGGAGAAACGGATCTTCTCCTCGGACCGGGTTATCAGCCGCGCGTGGTCGACGGGCTGCTCACGGGCGTTCATGAGAAGGGCGCCAGCCATTACGCGCTGCTGCGCGCGTTCGCGCCGGAGGACGTCCTGGCGCGTGCGAGCGCGCATGCCGAGGAGAGGGGATATCTCTCCCACGAGTTCGGTGACTTCTGGCTCATCCTCGGCGACGCGCGCTGAGCGCGGACGGCTAAAGCTTCTCCGCCCTGTGACGCCGTCCGTCGATGCCTTGAATCGGCATGCGACCTGCCGCCATTTCACGCGACCCCGCCGGGAGGGCAAGATTCTGGCTGCGCTTTACGGCTTCACGAACTTGAGCGCGAACCGGTCCTGGGTGTGCGTCTTGTTCACGCCGGAGTCGGCGTTCCAGTCGCGTGGGTCGTCGGGATTGCGCAGGAAGCGGTCCTCCGCCACGAGCCTGAACCCTGCCTGTTGCACCTGGTCGCGCACCACTTGTTCGTCGATGCGATGAAGACGTTCAGCGTCGGTGGAGCCGCTGCCTGCCTTCGCGCTGTTGTCGACGATCGCGTAGACGCCGCCGCGCTTCAGCGCCGCGAAGACGGCCTGGTTCATCTTGCCGGTATCTCCCTTTTCAGCGATCGCGTCGTGATAGACAGCGACCGAGTAGACTGCGTCGAGGTCCTTCGCCTCCGGTGGAAGCGGATCGTCCCACTGGCGCATGAAGTGTTTCGTGTTCTGCAGGGCTGGCCGTCCCAGCCGCATCTCCCAGGCTTTCTGCAGCCCGGGTCCGTCCCAGTTCGGGGTGTCCTGCGCGTAGACGACGCCGCTCGGCCCCACCGACCGGGCGAACAGCTCCGTGGAATAGCCACCCCCGGCGCCCAGCTCGGCCACGCGCATCCCCGGAGCGAGGCCGAAGAACGTGAGCATGGGAGCCGGCTTGCGGTGTGAATCCATCGAGCGATCGCGCTCGGTGCGATCCGGGGCTGCGACTACCTGCTCCGCGAGTCCCGGGCTGGATCGCGACGCGCCGTCGGGCGTCGGAGCACGCCCCGCGCAAGCGGCGAGCACCGTGAGACCGAATGCAGGCAGAAGACGTGATCGCATTGCTTCCTCCGTGGTCGCCTCACAACGCACTTGTCCGCTCCGTATTCCAGGCGCAGTGCGTCGGCGAAGCGTGACGCGTCGCATCCCATTGTACGGTTTCCGCGCCGGCCAGGCGGCGCCGCATGGCGCGGGCCCTGGTGAAGGTCGGGCGGGCTCGGCGGGGCCGCGTGAGTCGGCCTACCTGCTCTTGCCGTCGAAGTGCTGCACGTTGAGCGTCGTGGCGTCGACGTCATCGAGGCAGCGGGTATTGATGGCCACCATCGGTCCGACAGGCCCCTTGCCGCGCGCGAACGAGCGGACGCCGCAGACCTTGCAGAACAGGTGATGGATGTTCTTCCTGTTGAACTGGTAGTCGGTCAGCGACTCTTCCCCCTTCTCCAGCGTGAAGGCGCCGGCGGGCACGAACGAAAGCAGCGTGCCGGTGCGCGAGCAGATGGAGCAGTTGCACTGGGTGACGGGCTTCGAGAGATCGATGTCGACTCGATAGCGCACGGCGCCGCAGTGGCAGCCGCCGGGATGGGTGTCGGGCACGGCAAATACCTCCTCTGGGCAACGCTTCCCCACCTTGCATTGTCGCTCGACGGACAGAAATGCGCTACGGCCACGGACGCGGTTCAGCTCGACGATCGGCGAAGGCGACACCTCCATCAGCACCTCGTAGAGGACTATCAGGACATCTCGGCGGCCGGCGCGACGACCGGCCGCCGAGACGGTGCCGATCTCAGCGACTTACTTGTGCCGGAGACGCTCCCTGCGGTCCTCGCGCCGATCCGCGCGCCGGTCGGCGCTCAGCTCGCGGCGATCCGCGCGCCGCTGCTTCTTGTCCGCCTGCTCCTGCTTCAAGTCGTCCTTCAGGGTCGTGAGGTCGCTGGCGAGTTTAGCCTTGTCCGCTGCGACGGCGGTGGCGTCGTGCGCGGCTCGATCCTGCCGAACAGGATCTTGCGCATCGTCAGTCCCTTCTTGGTCGGCCTCGTGGCCGGCTCCGGAGGATGACCCGCGATTCGTGGGAGGCGGTCAAGCTCCAGACTCGGGCATCTGTAGGTAGGTTGCGCGTATGCCCGCACGGTGCCGTCGCGATTAATTTTGGTTTCCGCCTCCACGGCGATCTACCGTCGCAGGATGCGCCTGCGGCCCTGCTGCATCCTGCTCGCGGCGGCGACTGCGGCGAGCGCCAACAGCGTTCGCGAAGAGGCGATCGTCAACACCATCCAGCCTACGCCAGCAAATCCGCGTTCGAGCAGCTTCACCGATTCGTTGAGTGGCACCATCGATTTGTCGAGTCAATGGTCGTTGAACCTCGGCGGAAACCTGACCCTGCAAGGACGGACCCCGGCCTCGCAGCGAGGCCAATTCCGGGAGAGCGGCAGCATCGTGACCCTCTTCACCGGCGGAGCCGATTGGAACGTCACCGACAATCTCGCGCTCGGGGCCGAGTTGCAGCTTTCTCCGCGGAGCACGCAATTCGCCGGCACATCGGTGGCGCTGCGCCAGGCGAATGGAACCGAGACCAGCGCAGACGCACTGGTGCGATCGCAGACGTCGCAAGCAGGGGCAACGTTCACGCGGTCCGCGTCCGCGACAGCGGGAGCGTCCTACCGTTGGTAGCCTCGGCGCACACTGTCCGGCCCTCCGACGACGTGCCGCGCGGATTCGCCTCGACCGATGCGGGAACACGCACGACCCTCGTCGCAGCCATCGTCTTCATCTACGGTGTCGCGCTGCAGCTTGCGCGTCTGTTCCTGCGGCCCCTGGAGCTGTTCCACGATGCCACGCACGTGTCTTTTACCGACGCGCTGGCGTTCATGGGCTCCACCCTTCTTTTCCAGGGCGGGTTTGCACTCTTCGCCTTCGGGGTAACGGGCTTCTGGCAGACCCGCCCGGTGCGCAAGCTCGCCGCGTGGAGTGTCCAGGCGCTGGCCGTCCTCATCGCCGTACTGGAAACGGCTGGCCACGCCTACTTTCTCAACACCGGCAGCACGCTCGATTATCCGCTGGTCGCATTTTCGGCCGGGCGCATGAGAGAAGTCGCCGTGCTGGCCGTTCACTCGCTGTCGCCATTGCTTCTGGGAAGCATGATCTCGGCCGCGGCGGCCGTCGCGGTCCTGCCGTGGATCGCAGACCGGCCGTGGGCACGGGGCGCCGCCGCCTCTCCCCCTCCGACGCAGCCGCGATGGCGGCGCGCACTTTTTGCAACATCGATGATCGCCAGTCTTCCCCTGGCCGCCGCAGGCCTGCTGACCCACACCTCGCAAGCCATCGACCGGGCCACCATCCGCGACCCCGTGCTCAACGTCATCGCAACTTTTCATCCGAGTCGCAGGGCCCCGCATTCCGCGCAGAGCACCCTGGACGATGAGCCGGTCACGATCGGACCGATATCCGCGCCCGGCGCGCTGCGCAACGTCGTCATCGTCATCCTCGAGTCGGCGCGCGCGGAATCGCTGACGCCGTGGAATGCGTCGCTGCAGGACGCGCCCTTCCTCGCCGAGCTTGCGAAGAGCAGCGTGCGCTTCGACCGCTTCTACACCGTGCAGACCCACACCGGTCGCGCCCTGCGGGCGATCCTATGCGGTTTCGAACCCCAGCACCGGATCCGCCCGCCGAAGTTCACTCACGGAATCGCGACCCACTGCCTGCCCAATCTCCTGCGCGATCACGGGTTCAGCACGGTGTATTTCCAGACCGCGGACGAGCGCGTCGAGCACCGCACGTTCGTGATCTTCTCGATGGGGTATCACGACTTCATCGGCCCCTCGAGCTTCGGCCACGAAGGGTTCGAGCAGGCCAACTATCTCGGCTACGAGGACGATTCGATGCTGGCGCCGACCCGCCGATGGCTCGAAGCGCAAGAGCGCTCGAAGCCGTTTCTTGCCACGTACCTCACCGTAAACGCGCACTATCGGTGCGCACTGCTGACCAGGCATGGACCACAGCGGTATTCGGACGATCCGGAGCTGAATTGTTATCTCAACGCCCTTCGGGCTGACGACTTCTTTCTGCGGGCGCTCTTCGATGAGTACAAGGCAGCGGGACTGTACCGGAACACTCTCTTTGTCGTCGTCGCCGACCACGGCGAGGCTTTCGGCGAGCACAGCAGGCGCACCCACAACGACGTGCCTTACGAGGAGGCGCTGCGAGTCCCGCTGTTGCTGCATGATCCCACGGGCACCCTGGTACGGCCCGGAGTGCGCGCCGATCCGTCCACGCAGCTCGACATCGCGCCCACGGTGCTCGGGCTCCTCGGTTTCGCCGTGAAGTCGGGGCACTTCCAGGGCAGTTCCCTCATGGTCCCTCATCCGCAGGTGCCGATCCGCGCGGCTTGCTACGATCCAGACACGTGCCTCAGCTGGGTGCGGGGCGACGAGAAATTCATCCATCACTTCGGACGGCGTCCGGACGAGCTGTTCGACCTTGGCCGCGACCCGAAGGAGACGACGAATCTCGCCGGTATTTTTCCCCAGCGTGCAGCCGAGCTGAAGCGCGACCTGCTCGATTGGGATCGCCGGATCAAAGACGGATATGCGGCAGCCGAAGCATGGACTCCGCCTCCGCGCCCCGATTCAGGCGAAGCGGGATCGGACTCCACCGGGAGAGTGCTCTCCTCGAGCAGATAGCGCGTTGATGAACCCGAGCAAACTCTCCAGCGCGAGGTTGGAACCAGGTCGGGAGACAACGAGTTGCTATCCAGCAGTGCGGAAGCTCACACTTCCGCTCGTCTGCGCGTTGGCGCTTGCGGGACCGTTCTGTTTCGCCGCCCTGAGCGACAGCGATGCGGGCTGGCACGTGGCAGTCGGCCGCCTCATCCTTCATGGGGCGTTCCCGCGCACCAACGCCCTCTCCTGGAAATGGGGAGACCACCCCTGGTATCCGACCTCGTGGGTCTTCGACGTGCTCTGCGCCGGCGCAGGCACGGCGGCCGGCCTGCAGGTCCTGGTCTTCGCCTTTCTCGCGCTCACGTGCTTCGCTCTCTCATTCGCCTGCGAGACGGCGCCGTGGATCGTCCCCGGCGTCGCGCTGCTGCTCGTTCCGCGGCTGGTTCCCCGCCCCCACGTCGCGAGCTGGGCGCTGCTCGCCGGCGTCCTCGCTCTCGGTCCCCGAAGCACGCGCGCTCGCGCTGTCTGCGTCGCGCTCGTGGCGCTCGGCGGCAATCTGCATTCAGGCGCCGCTTTCGCGGCCTTCGTGCTCGGGCTCGAATGCCTCGAGGCGTGGACCCGGTCGCGCCGAGGCGTCGAGCTGTGGCTCGCCGCGGCGGCGGCGGCGGCGCTGCTGGCGAACCCGGGCATGCTCTTCAACGCCAGGTACCTGCTCGAGCATTTGCTCCACGTCAGCGATGTAATCCAGCTTCGGGAATTCGAGCCGCCATCCTTTGCCGCACGCCCGGCCTTTTACGCGCTGCTCCCCCTCGCGCTCCTCTTCGCAGTGCAGCGCAGGCGCGAACGGCCGGCCCTGCTGGTGGCGAACGTCGTGTTCGCCGCGCTCGGTTTGCGCGCCCTCCGCATGGTCGCGGAAGCACACATCGTCTGGGCGCCGACGCTCGCCTGGGCGCTCGCGCGGATCCCGCGCCGGCTGCTCGCGCCTGCCGCGCTCGCCGCTGCAATCCTCGCGGGCTTCTCGCTGCGCCTCGATCGGACTGCCCTCTCCCTGCGCATCTCGCCTTCCTGGAACGCGTCGCTGCTGCCGGTGCGCGCGGCGAAGTTTCTCGACGATCACGGCATCTCCAGATCGGGCTTCAACGCTTTTCGCGATGGCGGCTATCTGGAGATGGCGCGGTCGGGTGTACCCGCCTTCGTCGATTCCCGCGTGCAGGCGATCCCCGACGAGGCCTGGCGCGCGCTCCAAGAAGCGGAACAGTCGCGCCGCGGGTTCCAGGCCTATCTGGGAAGCATGGGATGTGAATGGGCAATCGCCACTCGCGTTCCCGAGCGGCTTGGAGGCTATCGACTGCTGGACGGCCCGCAGTGGGCCTTGGTGTACTGGGACGAGGCGAGCGAGGTCTTCGTCCGCCGCGACGTTGCGCGGTTCGCTGCAATGCGCGAGGCGCTGGAGTACCGCCGCTTTAGGCCCTACGGGGCGATCGTCGGCGCCGTGGAGAAGCTCGACCGCAGCGCGCTGCTCGAGCTCCTTGGGGAAATCGATCGCTTCGAGCGCACCTCGCCCGGCGATCCGTTCGCGTTGCTGGACCGCTGCGCGGCGCTCACCCGGCTCCAGGCGCACGACCGCGTTCAGGCGTGCGATGCCGCGCAAGCGAGTGCGCCGGCGCCTATCGCCGGGCTGGTGGCGAAGGCGCGTCAGCTTCGGGCGGCCCCTTGAGGTGGGCGCGGAGCAGGGCTGTCCGTCGCGCACTTCGCGGCGCGTTCGAGGAGTAGCGCGCGCTCGCGCGCGTTTTTCGTCAGCGAGGCAGCGCGCTCGAACTCCGTGCGCGCCTCCTCCAGTCGGCCGAGCTTGGCGAGCAGGTCGCCGCGCACGCTCGGCAGCAGGTGGTAGCCCTGCAGCGAGCGCTCCGAAAGGAGCTCGTCGACGAGCTCCAGGCCCGCTGCCGGACCGGAGGCCATGGAGACTGCAACGGCACGGTTCAGCTCGATGATCGGTGATGGAGTCACTTGGAGGAGCGCCTCGTACAGCGAGGCGATCCGCGACCAGTCTGTCTCCGCCGCGGTGCGGGCTCGCCCGTGGCAGGCGGCAACGGCGGCCTGCAGCGCATAAGGACCGCGCGCGCCACCGAGCTTCTCGGCGCGATCCAGGGCCGTGAGACCGCGTTGGATCAGGAGCTGATCCCAGAGCGCCCGGTTCTGATCGAGCAGCAGAACCGGCTCTCCCGACGGACCGACCCTCGCGCGCAGTCGCGACGCCTGGATCTCCATCAGCGCCGCGAGGGCGTGGACCTCCGGTTCCTCGGGAAGGAGGCCGGCGAGGATGCGGCCCAGGCGAAGCGCGTCCTGGCAGAGCTCCGGTCGGGTCCAGTCGTCGCCCGCGGTCGCCGAATAGCCCTCGTTGAACACGAGGTAGATGACCTCGAGCACGGAGGAGAGGCGGGCGGCGAGGTCGGCGCCCCGGGGAACCTCGAAGGGTACGCGCGCCTCGGCCAGCGTCCTCTTTGCCCTCACGATCCGTTGGGCCACCGTCGTTTCCGGCACGAGGAAAGCGCGCGAGATCTCTTCCGTGGTGAGGCCTCCGAGCAGCCGGAGCGTGAGCGCGACCCTCGCCTCCGGGGAAAGGATCGGGTGGCAGGCGATGAAGACGAGCCCGAGAAGATCATCGCCGACCCCGTCGTCGATCGCGGCATCGAGATCCGGCGTCTCCACTTCTCCCTCGACTTCCCGGCCGACCTCCTCCTGCTTGCGCTCGAGCAGCTTCCTGCGGCGGAGAAGGTCGATCGCGCGGTTCTTCGCCGCCGTCATCAGCCAGGCGCCCGGGTTCTCCGGGACGCCCGACTCCGGCCATCGCTCGAGCGCGGCGACCAGCGCCTCCTGGGCGAGCTCCTCCGCGAGGCCGACGTCGCGGACCATGCGCGCGAGACCGGCGATCAGCCTGGCCGACTCGATCCGCCAGACCGCGTCGATCGCGCGATGCGGATCGGTGGCCGTCACGGCCACCGATCACACCATGTCCACCCGCCGGCGCAAGGCCGAATCGCGCGGTCAACGGCGCTTCGACTCGATGGTCCTGCGCAGCTCCTCCTCCTTCTTCCTGAGCTCGCCGGTCGGATCGACCGGCGCGAAGTCGGCTGTCTCGAAGACCTGCCGGATCTCCACTTCCGTGCCCTCGTCGAAGGGGGCCCGCTTGAGCCACTCGATCGCCTCCTGCTTCGACTTGACCTGCCAGAGCCAGAACCCCGCCACGAGCTCTTTCGTCTCCGCGAAGGGCCCGTCGATGACGGTCCGCTTGCTTCCCTGGAACCGGACCCGCGCACCCTTCGAGCTCGGTTGCAGCCCTTCGCCGGCGAGCATCACCCCGGCCTTCACCAGCTCTTCGTTGAACTTGCCCATCTCGGCGAGGATCTTCTGGTCCGGGAGAACGCCAGCTTCCGAGTCCTTGTTCGCCTTCACGATCACCATGAACCGCATCGTCGGCCTCCGTGGGGTTTTTGAAGCTTCTATTCCGGCGACGAACGGCGTGGGGGTGGTTCGACATCTGGATCCCACTTTTTTGCGCCGTCTGACGCGCTGCGTCTGGCCCGGGAACCAGCGAACGCAGGTTGACACCACGGCCGCCGGGCGACATAGCTCCGCGCCGGCTCTCTTTCTGGAGGAAGGCATGAAGACCGCATCGTTCGCGTTTGCGATCGCCCTCGGCTTGAGCACCGCCACGCTGGCCGGCGTGAAGACCGAAACCATCAAGGTGAACGGCTGGAAGTGCGAGAAGTGCCCCGCGAAGACGGAAGCGAAGCTGAAGACCGTCCAGGGCGTCGAGTCCGCTTCCGCCGACCGCGAGAAGAACCAGGTGGTCGTCAAGTACGACGACTCAAAGACAAAGCGCGCGGATCTCGACAAGGCCATCGCGGATTCGGGATTTACCGCCTCCAAGTAGGACGTTCGAGTCGGAGCGATCATCCGGATCCGGGTCCGTCCAGTGCGCTCTCGCGCGCCGGGCGGGAGGAGTCCCCATGCTGACGAGAGCTCCGATCACCACGATCCTTCCCGTGATCGACATGGACCGCGCGCGCGGGTTCTATGAGAGGAAGCTCGGCCTCAGCCCGCGCGGATTCGCCGCCGACGGCAACTTCGTCTTTCAGTGCGCCGGCGATTCGACCATCGCGCTCATCCCCAAGCCGCACGGCACGAAGGCCGAGCATACGGCGCTCAGCTTCGAGGTCTTCGATGTCGTGACCGAGATCGCCGAGATGGAGAAGCGCGGCGTCGTGTTCGAGGACTACGATCTTCCCGGGCTGAAGACCGTCGGGCACGTCTGCGTGATGGGTTCCGACCGGACGGCATGGTTCAAGGACACCGAGGGGAACATCCTCTGCATCCATCAGCGGAACCGGTAGGACCCGACCTCTCTGAAGACCAATCGGCCGCTCACCGTCGTTTCGCTGCTCCTCAGCCTGTCGATGGCGGCGATGGAGATGACCGTCGTCTCCACCGCCATGCCGACTGTGGTCGGCGATCTGGGCGGGATCCATTTCTATTCCTGGGTCTTCACCGCGTACCTGCTCACCTCCACGGTCACCGTCCCGCTCTACGGCAAGCTTGCAGACCTGTACGGGCGCAAGCCGGTGCTGCTCTTCGGGATCGGCGTCTTTCTCGTCGGATCGATGGCCAGCGGCCTCGCGCGCGGAATCGGGACACTGATCGCCTTCCGGGCGGTGCAGGGGCTCGGAGCGGGGGCCATGCAGCCGACGACGCTGACGATCGTCGGCGACATCTACAACCTCGAGGAGCGCTCGCGCATGCAGGGCGTGTTCGGCGCGGTCTGGGGTGTCGCCGGCCTGGTTGGGCCGCTGCTCGGCGGGATCATCGTCAAGTACCTCTCCTGGCGGTGGGTGTTCTTCATCAACGTCCCCGCGGGAATCGCCGCGGCCGCGGTGCTGATGATCGCGCTGCACGAAGACGTCTCGCATCGGCAGCACTCCCTGGACTGGGCGGGAGCAGGGCTACTCACGGTGGGTCTCAGCGCGCTGCTGTTCGGAGCGCAGGGTGGGTCCGCCAGCGCGATCGGCCTTCCCGTTGCCGCCGTCCTGCTGGCGCTGTTCGTCATCGTCGAGCGCCGTGCTGTCGAGCCGGTGCTCCCGCTCGGACTCTTTCGCCAGCCGGTGATCGGTGTGGCGACGCTGGCCGGCGCGCTGGTGGGAGCGGGGATGATCTCGATGGTGACGTATGTCCCGCTCTATGTGCAGGGCGTTCTCGGGGGATCGCCGACGGAGGCCGGCAGCGCGATCACCCCGATGGTGATCGGGTGGCCCATCGCCAGCGCGATCAGCGGTCGGGCGCTGCCCCGCGTCGGGTACCGCCCGCTGATCCGCTCAGGACTCGCCATCTCGGCCGCTGCCGCCGTGGCGGTGGCGCTGCTGCTCCGCCCCGGAGCGAGCCTGCACGTGCCGCAGACGATGAGCGCGCTGTTCGGAGTGGGTCTGGGATTCGCCAACACGGCACTGCTCATCGCCGTCCAGACCAGCGTCGAGTGGCGCCAGCGCGGCGTGGCCACCGCGAGCACGATGTTCGCGCGTACCATCGGCGGAACGCTTGCCGTCGGAGCGCTGGGCGCGATCCTTTCCGCGGCGCTCGTCAGCGACCCATCGCTCCCTCCAGGCGCAGCGGATCGCCTGCTCGGGCCCGAGCACGGAGCCGGCCTCGCACCCACCGTCGTGCGCGCGCTCGCCAATTCGTTGCAGGGCGGCCTGGAGACCGTCTTCTGGGCAATCGCCGGCATCTCGATCGTGGCGGCGATCACCAGCCTGTTTTTCCCACGGCTTGCGATCGGCGCGCAGTCGCGAGACCACGCGGACATCGGCCAGCCCGCTGAAATGAGCACGCTGCCGCCCGACGCGTGAAGCTCGCCGGAAGTCGCGCAAGGTAGCCTTACCGAAGGAGCGGCACATCTACGACCGACGGCGCGGTCGACCCGGTGAGCGCGTCGCGAAATGCGGCCGCGACGCCAACGTCGTCCTGCACGAGCATGTCGCTGCCCAAAGCACCGTCGTTGTTCCAACGTTCCTGCCACCACGCGAACCCGCGCACGTCGGGCCACCGGCCGGAGAGCAGATCCGCGAATGCGGCCCGCACCCACGGCGCGGCGGCGCAGCGGGGATTGTTGTTGGTGATTCCGAATTCGAAGATGAACAGCGGCTTCGTCGGGGTCGCAGCGTGCAGCTGTGGCAGCATGTCCTCGACCAGCGACCGGAAGGCCGGGCAGCGGTCGTCGTTGGATCGTTCCGAGCCGTAAGCCGAGATGCCCACCCAATCCACGACGTCGTCGCCCGGATAATAGGACGCCGGCACGTTGCGCGGGTCCTGCGGGAAGTTTTCACCGTTGTAATGGAGCGCCCAGGTGATGTTCGTCGCCCCGCGCTTCCGCATCAGCGCAACGATGTGCCGGTACGCCTCCTTGAACTTCGCCGGACCCACGTCGAGGCCGCCGTTGTACGGCGCGCTCCAGGGATTCCAGTCGCCGTTCACCTCGGTGCCGTACTCGACGACGAGCGCCGAGCCGAATTTCCGGGCGGCGTCGGCCCACGCTGCGAGGTCGCCGTCGAACTCGCCGGCGATGATGCGATCGAGCGTGAAACTCGGATCGGTCACCAGCGGCTGACGCTGGCTACGCATCATCAGGCGGATGAAGGGGATGGCTCCCCGCTTCCGTACCCAAGCCGAGGTCTTAACCGGGAATGCGCGCGACTTGAACCAGTCGTCCGAGAAATAGACGTACGCGACGCTGCGGCCGACGGTGTGCTCGTACGCGTCCAGCGTCGCTGCCGAGATGTCGCTGTCCGGCTCCGTCGTCCCTGCGGGGAGGACCCCATGGTAGAGGTGCCCCGGTTCCGGGGTCTGCAGGACGCGCGTGTCTGGCGGCGGCGCATCTGCGGTCGCGGATCTCGCCGCACGCGCAGAGCCATCGCAGGCTCCGAGCGACGCAAAAGCGAGGAACAGGCCAACCCTCTTCCCTGCCGGGAGATCCCTCACCGACACCCCCCTCTCTTGAAGCTGTGTCGCCGGGGCGCCGATCGGAAGAGGTCCGACGCCTTGCGACACCGGCTGAAGTAGGATTGCGGCCCATGGGGCGAGACCGCGCGAAGGCCATCCTCGACCGGCTCGGCGCCGGCGCCACCGCGAACGGTGGCGGCCAGCTGCTGGAATCGGTCAATCCGGCCACCGGTCAGGCGCAGGGCAGCATCCGCGCCATCACGCGTGCGGAGTACGACGGGCGGGTCACGGCTGCGCTTCGCAGGTTCGAGGAGTGGCGGATGCGGCCGGCGCCGAAACGCGGCGACATCGTGCGGCGCCTCGGTGAGCTGTTGCGGGAGCATCGCGAGGGGCTGGGCGAGCTCGTTTCACTCGAGTCAGGAAAGATCCGCGCCGAAGGCGTCGGCGAAGTGCAGGAGATGATCGATATCTGCGATTTCGCGGTGGGCCTGTCGCGCCAGCTTCACGGCCTCACCATCGCCTCGGAGCGGCCGCAGCACCGGCTGATGGAGCAATGGCATCCGCTCGGCGCGGTGGGAATCGTCACCGCCTTCAACTTCCCCGTTGCGGTCTGGTCGTGGAACGCGGCGCTGGCGGCGGTCTGCGGCGACGTCTGTCTCTGGAAACCTTCCCCGCTCACGCCCCTGTGCAGCGCCGCGGTGCAGGCGCTGTGCGATCGGGCGGCGAAGGAGCACGGCGCCGAAGGCGTATTCAATCTCGTGGCGGGCGGGGCGGAAGTGGGTACCTGGCTCTGCGACGACCCGCGGGTCCCGCTGATCTCGTTCACCGGCTCGATCGCGACGGGGAAGGCGGTCGCGTCTCGCGTCGCCGCCCGGCTGGGGCGCGCGCTCCTCGAGCTGGGAGGAAACAACGGCGTCATCGTCCTCGACGACGCAGATCCCGATCTCGCCGTCCGCGCCATCACCTTCGGCGCCGTCGGCACCGCTGGCCAGCGCTGCACCAGCACCCGGCGGCTCTTCCTGCAGCGCGGACGCGCGCGCGGATTGATCGATCGCCTGGTTGCGGCCTATCGCAGCGTGCGGATCGGCGACCCGCTGGAGCCGGGCGTCCTGATGGGTCCGCTGATCACGCGCAATGCGGTCGAGCGGTATCGCGCAGCTCTCGCGACCGCCCGAGAGCAGGGCGGCAAGGTGATCTGCGGCGGCACGGTGCTCGAGTGGCCGGGGAACTTCGTGGAGCCGGCGCTGGTCCTCGCGCCGCGCCACGAGGCCTTCCCGATCGCCTGGGAGGAGACATTCGCTCCCATCCTCTACATCTTCGAGGTCGAGGACCTGGACGAGGCGCTTCGCGCGCACAATGCCGTTCCCCAAGGCCTCTCCAGCGCCGTCTTCACCGACAGCTTGCGATCGGCCGAGCAGTTTCTCTCGCCGGCCGGATCGGATTGCGGCATCGCCAACGTGAACGCCGGGACCAGCGGAGCCGAGATCGGCGGCGCTTTTGGAGGAGAGAAGGAGACCGGAGGCGGCCGCGAGTCGGGCTCCGACGCGTGGAAGGCGTACATGCGGCGTCAGACGTCGACGGTGAACTGGGGGCGCGACCTGCCGCTGGCGCAAGGGATCACGTTCGGGGCCTGAGCTTGATCTGAAGGCGGCGCGGGTCTATGCGAGAGTCAATATCAGAGGGGGAAGCATGCGCGCGCGATTCGCGGTCGTCCTGCCGGTCGTCCTATCCATCGTCGGCTGCGGCGGAAGCCGGACTGACCCGGCGACGGAGATCAGCTCGGCAAACCTGTCCGCCGACAGCATGGCGGGCGGCAACAAGGTCATCGGCGTGATGAGCCGGAACCTGTATCTGGGCGCGGACCTCGGCCCGGTCATCGCGGCGAAGACACAGTCTGACTTCCTGGCAGCGACGACGGCAGCTTGGAGAATGGTGCAGCGGAACAACTTCCACCTGCGAGTGCAGGAGCTCGCGGACGAAATCGCCAACAAACGGCCGGCGCTGATCGGCCTCCAGGAGGCATTCACGTGGCGTACGCAGACGCCGCCCGACAGCACCGCGAAGACGGTCGTTTACGACTTCGCTCCCGAGCTTCAGGCGGCCCTCGCGGCGCGCGGGGTGAAGTACCGTGCCGTCGCCAGCGTGGAGCTGCTCGACGTCGAGGCGCCGACGCTGGCCGTCGTCGGGGGGCAGCTGGTACTCGGCCCTGACGTGCGCGCGACCGATCACGACGTGATCCTCGCCCGCGAAGACGTACACGCGACGAAGGTCGCCGAAGAGGTCTACTCGCTCCTCCTCCCGCTGCCGATCTTCGGGCGGCCGCTTCCGCTTCCGCTGAGGCGAGGGTACGTAGCGGTCGACGTGAAGTACCGCGGCGAGTCATTGCGGTTCGTCAACACTCACCTCGAGTCCTTCGATCCCTCGATTCGGACGGCACAGGGTGCCGAGCTCGCCGCGTCGCCGATTCTGGCAAACGCGTCCCGCCCGGTGATTCTCGTGGGCGACCTGAACTCGCTGCCGGGAACAGAAGGGGAAGCCGCTCTCGCGCGTGTTGGTTTCGCAGACGTCTGGCCGCTGGTCCATCCCGGGAACCCGGGCCTCACCTGCTGCTTTGGAGAGGACCTCACCATTCCGGGTGGCGTATTCGATCAGCGCATCGATTACGTCCTGACACGCGGCCTGTTCGAACCGCGCGCCGCGGCGGTCACGGGCACGAATCCTGCGATTCGCGTCGAAGGCCTCTGGCCCAGCGATCACGGCGGCATTTTCGCCGAGCTGCGCATCGGCGACCCGCGATTCGACCGCTGAGGGAGCTCTACTTCTTTCCTTTGGCCTTCGCCGGCGCCGGGCGGATCGATTCGATTGCCTTTGCCGCGGCCGTGGCGTCCTGGCCGGTCGCGAGACCGATGGCGGCCGAGAACTTGCCGCCGATGGTCTCCGCCACCAGGAAGCCCATGTTGATGCCTGCATTTGCGAGCGCCCGCGAGATCTCCGCGCCGAGGCCCTTCCGGTCGTCGCCTTCGACCAGCAGGCAGGGCGTGTCTGAAGGCTGGAAGCCGGCCTTTCGCGCCGCGGCCTCTGCGGCGGGCTCGATCGGGAAGACTTCCACAGCGGCGCGGTCGAGCTCGGCGGGATAGCGATACCCCATTACCACCCGCAGATTTGCTCCCGCCGCGGCCAGCGGCTCGAGCGTGTCGGCGAGCAGCCCCTTGCGATCGGTGCCATGCAGGATCCAGAGCTGCACATTCTTGACGGTCATTCCAGCGGCCATGGTTCACCCCGGCGGCGCAGCCTAGCTCCGCGGGAGCGCGCGGGCTACCACCGGCCGTCCTACCACCGGAAAAGAGACGTGTGCGCGGAGCGCTGGCACGATGGCGCTGGAGGGGCGCAGGCGCGCCAGACAGGAACGAATGCTTCCGAGGCCGGCCCGCATTCGCGCCATCGATTGGCTGCGCGGCATCGCGGTGCTCTTCATGATCCAGACGCACGCGATGGCGCTCTTGCGCCCGGAGCTGCGCGGCAAAGCGCTGTTCAACGCCCTGCAATGGATGGACGGGCTGGTCGCCCCCGCTTTCATCCTGGCGGCCGGGTTCTCGATGGCGCTCACGCAGGTGCGAGCCGCCGCCGCCAGCGGCGACGCCGACGCCCGCAGACGGCGGATGAAGAAGACGCTGCGCCGGCTTGCCGAGGTGCTGTTGGTCGGCGCGCTCGTGAACTGGATGTGGTTTCCAATCTTCCGGGAGCCGCGCTGGATCGTACGGATGGACATCCTGCCCTGCATCGGCTTTTCGCTGCTGCTGGCGCTGCCGATCCTGTTCGTCCTCGCCCCTCACCCGCGCGCTCTGCGATGGGCAGCACTCGCCCTCGCAGCCGCCGTCTTCGGCCTCTCGCCGCTCGCGGAGCCGCTCGGCGCGCCGTGGAACCGGTTCCTGAACCAGCACGGAGATGCAGTGTTTCCGTTGCTGCCCTGGGCGGGATACGTGTACCTCGGCGCAGCGATCGGTGCCGCCACGGCGGAGAAGGGGCCTCGTGGCGCCGCGCTCTGGCTGGCGGCGTTGGCGGGCGCTGGCATCGTCATCTGGCACTTCACTCCCTGGTTCACGGCGCTCTATCCGCCCCACGAGTTCTGGGTGATGAACCCGGCGAACTCCGCCCGGCGCTGGACGCAGGTCTGCCTCCTCGCCCTCGCGCTGCTCGCCGTCGAGCAGGGAGTCCCCGGCAACTGGCGTAGCTCCGCGCCGGTGCGCTTCGTGGAAGTCTTCGGGATGTCGTCGCTGGCCGGCTACTTCTTCCACGAGATGCTCCTCTTCTTCCGCATCTTCGGGTTCTCGTTCGAATCGCGCTGGGGAAAGGCCTGTTCCTGGCCGCAATACGCAGCCCTGACGGCGCTGCTCGCGGCGTGCACCTTCGCGCTCACCTGGCTGACCGACCGGGTGTACAGCGCGGCCGAAAAGCGTGCGCCGGCCACGTCGGCTGCATGACGGCTTACAGGGCCGGGATACGAGGCTTGCGCGCGGCGGGGGCGCGGCTTACGCACCGGGGATGATCGAGCACATCAGCCTTCGCTGCCGCGATTCGCGCGCGAGCCGGAAATTCTACGAGCGGGCGCTGGAGCCGCTCGGATACGAGATGGACCGCCGGTACGGGGATGCTTTCGGATTCATCCAGGGCGGGCGCCACGACTTCTGGGTGACGAAGGGCAAGGTCGGCACCCCGACGCACGTCGCTTTCCACGCGCAGAGCGCTGCCGCCGTCGACGCCTTCTACCGGGCGGCGATGGCGGCCGGCGGAAAGGACAACGGCGCTCCCGGACCGCGCGATGAGTACGGGTATGCTGCGTTCGTCCTGGATCCGGACGGGCACAACGTCGAAGCGGTGATCTGGGACGAGGAGATGGAGAAACGGCGCCGTTCCGCTCCCCGCCGGGGACGCCGCCGGAAGGCAGGATAACCGCCGGCGACCCCTCGGGGTGCCCTTTGCGGCTATGCTTGGGACGTCCAAGGAGGGCCCATGGAAGCATTCGGCCCGGAAGGAAATGCGCAACGCCCCCTGATCGAGCGCGCGATCGCCATGGAAGACATCCGGGCGCTCGGCCTCGGCCCACCGATTACCGTCAGACGCGACGCGACCCTGCAGGCGGCGGTGGAAACGCTGCAGCGGGAGCACATCGGCTGCGTTCTCGTCACCGACGAGAGCGGAAAGCTCGCGGGCATCTTCACCGAGCGGGACCTGCTGACCAAGGTCGCGCTGCGCTCGCTGGACTGGAACGAGGAGCGCGTGGCCGACTACATGACCGCGGACCCGGAGACGCTCCGGCCCGACGACCGGATCGCCTGGGCGCTGAAGCTGATGCACGTCGGCGGATACCGCCACGTGCCGCTCACCGACGAGGCGGGCCGCCCCGTCGGCGTCATCTCCGTCAAGGACATCGTCGACTTCATCGTCGATCTCTTCCCGGCGCCGGTCCTCAACCTGCCGCCGGATCCGCGCCGGACGGATTACTCCGAAGGAGGCAGCGGAGGAGAAGGCTGATTCAGATCACGGCGCCGTCTCGCAGCGCCGCCACTTCCGCGTCGGACATGCCGAGCAGCCCCTTCAGCACTTCGGTCGTATGCTGACCGAGCGTCGGCGGAGGAACGTCGCCGCGCGGCGGCGTCTCCGATAGACGGATGGGCGATCCCACCATCGGCACCGTGCCGGAGAGCGGGTGCGGGGCGGAGATCGCCATCCCGCGGTGCGCGACCTGCGGATCGGCGAACACCTCGGCAAGATCGTTGATCGGACCGCAGGGAACCGTCGCCGCCTCCAAGGATTCGATCCAGTGCCGGCTCTCCCGCGCCGAGATGGCCCGGCCGAGGAGCTCTTCCAGCTCGACGCGGTGACGCACCCGGCCGGCGTTCGTCGCGAAGCGAGCGTCGCGGGCAAGGTGCGGGAGTCCCGCCACCTCGCAGAGCCGCGCGAACTGGCCGTCGTTTCCGACAGCGACGACGATGTGCCCGTCGCTCGTGGCGAACGCGCGGTAGGGAACGATGCTGGGGTGCGAGTTGCCGAGGCGGCCCGGGGGCCGGCGCGTGAGCAGGTAGCTCTGCGCCTGGTTCGCCAGCATCGCCACCTGGACGTCGAGCAGCGCGAGATCGACGTGCTGGCCGCGTCCGCTGCGTTCGCGCTGTGCGAGCGCAGCGAGGATCCCCGTCGCTGCGTACATGCCCGTGAGGATGTCGGTGATCGCCACGCCGACCTTCATGGGCTCGCCGTCCGGCTCCCCGGTGATGCTCATCAGGCCGCCCATCCCCTGGACGAGGAAGTCGTACCCGGCGCGGTCGCGGTACGGTCCCGTCTGCCCGAATCCGGTGATCGAGCAGTAGACGAGCCCCGGATTGAGCGCGGCGAGCCGGCGATAGTCGAGCCCGTACCGCTCGAGGGCACCGACCTTGTAGTTCTCCACCACCACGTCGGACTTCGCCGCGAGCCGGCGGACGACCTCCTGTCCCTCGGGACGCGCGAGGTCGAGCGTGATCGACTTCTTCCCGCGGTTGGTGCTGACGAAGTACGCTGACTGACCGCTTTCTTCGTCGAGCCAGGGCGGCCCCCATCCGCGCGTATCGTCGCCGGCGCCGGGCCGCTCGACCTTGATCACCTCGGCCCCGAGATCGGCCAGCGTCTGCGTTGCCCACGGGCCGGCGAGAACGCGGCTCAGATCGAGGACGCGAACGTGCGAGAGAGCGCCGACCGCCATGGCCCAATCATATCGCGCCGCCGGTGTGACAAGCTGTGCCCGATGCGCGTGATGGTTCTCGTCGCGGGCGCCCTGGTGCTGCTCGCGCTTGCAGTGCTCGTCATCCTGCTCTGGGTGCGGCGCGCGCGGCTGCGCAAGCGCGTTCCAGCGCGTCATGCTCCGCGCCTTCGTCACCCCGTCGTGCTGGCGCATGGCGTCTTCGGTTTCGACGAGATCGCCGTCGCCGGGCGACGCCATCGGTATTTCCGCAACATCGCCGAGGAGCTCGCGGTGCCGGGGCTGGAGTTCTACCGGCCGCGCGTCGCGGCGGCGGCCCCGATCGCGGTCCGGGCGGGAACGTTCGTGGAGCTCCTGCGGGCCCTTCCGGGAGAGCGGTTCAACGTGATCGCGCACAGCATGGGCGGCCTCGACGCGCGCTTCGCCATCGCGCGCCTCGGCCTCGCCGATCGGGTGGTGTCGCTGGTGACCATCGGGGCGCCGCACCGCGGGACGCCGCTCGCGGAGCTCCCCTTGGCCCGGGCGACGTCACGCTTGATCGGCGTCCGTGCGCTTGCCGATCTCGCTCCCGACGCCCTGAGTCGGTTCAACGAAGCGGTCCCGGACGTCGATGGAGTCGCCTACTGCAGCGTGGTGGCCGCGACCAGGCTGTCGCAGACCAACCCGCTGCTCTGGCCGTCGCACCTGTACCTCAGCGCCCGCAGCGGCCGGAACGACGGCGTCGTCCCGCAGGAATCGCAGCGGTGGGGAAACGTGCTTCGCGAGATCGAGGCGGACCACTGGGCACAGGTCGGGTGGTCGCTTCGATTCGACGCGGTGGGACTCTACGAGGAAATCCTGCGCGAGCTCGCTGCCCTCGGCTTCTGAGTCAGCGCACGGCCCCGGTGATCGTGCACCGGTTCTTCAGCTCCACCACCGTCTTCCAGGCGCGGTTGCGATCGACGTTCGCGTCGAGCACCGCGTTCCGGTAGTGGATGACCTCGAGGAAGAGCGCGATCACCGCGACGACCAGCGCAGTCTCGAATGCCACCCGCTTCATTCCGGCCTCCTGCGCATTCTTTGGTGATGCGAACGCGTAAAGAGGAGTCCGGCCCCCTATCGCACTGTAAGGTCCCGAACGATCTGGAGCCTCAGGCTGTCAAACCGACGACTCCAGGCCCACTGCCGCCGTCGTATCCAGCGCCTCCGCCCGGTGATCGCGGGCGATGAGCAGGTAGATGGCGGGCACGAAAAACAGCGTGAAGAGGGTGCCGATGGCCATCCCGGCTACCAGCACCAGTCCGATGCTGTTGCGCGCCGCGGCGCCCGGACCGGTCACCAGCGTGAGCGGGAAGTGCCCGCACACCGTTGCCACGCTCGTCATCAGCACGGGGCGGAGCCGGGTCATGGCAGCGTTGCGGACCGCGTCTACCTTCGTCTGCCCCTGTTCCTGAAGCTTGTTCGCGAACTCGACGATGAGGATGCCGTTCTTCGAGATCAGGCCGACCAGCGTCACCAGGCCGACCTGGGAGTACACGTTGAGTGTGGTCGTCCACCCGTCGGTGAAGAAGCGCATGTTCGGGTTGGGCATCTTGAGGAACGTCATCGTCAGGGCGCCGAACATCGCCAGCGGCACCGACCCGGCGAGGATCACGAACGGATCCCGGAAGCTGTTGAACTGGGCCGCCAGCACCAGGAAGATGAGGATGACGGCGAGGCCGAACGCGGGCAGGAACTTGTTGCCCTCGCTGCGCAGCTGCCGCGATTCGCCGGTGTAGTCGATGGTGTAGCCCTTCGGGAGGATCTTCGCCGCCTCGTCCTCCAGGTACCGGAGCCCCTGGTCCAAGGGAACCATCGCCACTCCGCTGAGCTTCACGGCATTGAGCTGCTGGAAGCGGTTGAGCGTGCGCGGAGTGACCGAATCGCGCAGGGTGGCGATGGTGCTGAGCGAGACCAGCTGCCCGTTGGGACCGGTGACGTGGATGTCCTTGAGCTGCTCCGGATTCAGGCGCTCGGCGCGGATGAGCTGGGGGATCACCTTGTAGCTGCGCCCGCCCACACTGAACCGGTTGACGAAGTTGCCGCCGACCGCCGCGCTCAGGTCCTGCCCGACGGACTGGAGGTTCAGCCGCAGCTCGGCCACCTTGTCGCGGTCGATCTGGATCTCGGACTGC